>DAOUVR010000038.1 GCA_030667555.1 Dehalococcoidia bacterium | reverse complement strand
GGCAACCCATCCCATCGCCGGAACACGTCCTCGTGGAGCAAATCCGGCCGAGGACCTGGCTCTGGAGGAGGAACTACGGAATGATGAAAAGGAACGTGCTGAGCACATTATGCTACTCGACCTTGGGCGTAATGACATTGGTCGGGTTTCACAGCCAGGCACAGTCGAGGTGACCCAGGTTATGGATGTGGAGCGCTACTCGCATGTAATGCACCTGGTGTCGCATGTTCAAGGGAAGCTTCGCCACGATCTGAATCAGTTCGATGCCCTACGGGCATGTTTCCCCGCTGGCACTGTATCGGGTGCCCCCAAGGTTCGCGCCATGGAGATTATCGCTGAACTGGAGCGGGATAAGCGGGGTCCCTATGCCGGGGCAGTGGGCTACTTCAGCTTCTCGGGCAACCTCGATACGGCGATAACTATCCGCACTATTGTAATGACTGCTGGTATCGCCTCTGTACAGGCAGGCGGCGGAATCGTTGCCGACAGCGTCCCCGAGCGTGAGTACGAAGAGAGCATGAATAAGGCTCAAGCTCTTGTCAAAGCCATTGAACAGGCGGAGAGTGTCTAAATGCTTCTACTTATCGATAACTATGACAGCTTCACCTACAATCTCTTCCAGTACCTGAGCGAATTGGGTGAAACGGTTCAGGTACTGCGCAATGACAAGGTCACCATCGCTGACATCGAGGAGATGTCGCCTGAGCGCATCGTGATCTCCCCAGGGCCGGGAACTCCCGACCGGGCAGGCATCTCAAATGATGTCATTCGCCATTTCGGGCCTAAGACCCCCATTCTCGGCGTTTGCCTCGGCCACCAGTGCATCGGCTACAGCTACGGGGCGGTGGTGGAACGGGCGAGTGAGATCATGCACGGCAAGTCCTCGATGATTCATCACAATGGACAGGGGGTACTTCAGGAGCTGCCCAGTCCCTTCACAGCGATTCGCTATCATTCCCTGGTGGTGATGCCAGAGGGCCTCCCTGAATGCCTGGAGGTGACCGCCTGGACGGAAAAGGGTATCATTATGGGTATCAGGCACCGCCAATACGCAGTGGAGGGGGTCCAATTTCACCCCGAATCCATCATGACAGAAGTAGGGAAGGATATACTCAGAAATTTTCTTTCGCGAACTACAACGTCGGCATGAGGGAGCAAGTCAATGATTAAAGAAGCTATTGATACCTTAGTTTCGGGAAACTCGCTCACCATGGAGCAGGCAGCGGGGGTGATGAACGAGATAATGAACGGTGAGGCCACACCAGCCCAGTTCGGCTCTTTCGTTACCGCGTTGAGGCTTAAGGGGGAGACGGTGCACGAGATCGCCGGTATGGCAAGAGCGATGAGAGAGAAAGCCATCCCCGTAGCCACGTCCGGACCAGTGGTCGATACCTGCGGCACTGGAGGCGATGCATCGGAGACCTTCAACATCTCCACTACCGCTTCCCTTGTAGTCGCCGCCGCCGGCCTCAAGGTTGCCAAGCATGGCAACCGTGGGATGAGCAGCGGCTGCGGGAGCGCCGATGTGCTCGATGCTTTGGGGGTTAAGATAGACTTAGGCGCTAAAGAAGTGGAGAAGTGTCTCGATGAGGTAGGCATTGGCTTCATGTTTGCCCCCATCTTTCATCCGGCGATGAAGTACGCCTCAACCCCCAGGCGCGAGATTGGCATCCGCACCGTCTTCAATATCCTTGGCCCCCTGACCAATCCCGCTGGCGCCGAGGCCCAATTGCTGGGGGTAGCCGATGGAGAGCTGACGATGAAAATGGCTGAGGTGCTCAGCCTTCTCGGTTGCCATCACGCCCTGGTGGTTCATGGTGAGGACGGCCTGGACGAGATTACACTGGGAGGGCAAACCACGGTCTGTGAGCTAAAGGAAGACGAGATTACAAGGTATCTTATAGACCCTGAGGAGTTTGGCTTCCGCAGGGTAAGCATGGCAAGCCTCAGAGGCGGGCCACCTCACGAGAGCGCCGCGATAATACGCCGCGTGCTGGCAGGCGAAACCGGGCCCCACCGCGACATCGTGCTGCTAAATGCCGCAGCCGCGCTGGTAGCTGGCGGTAAAGCGGAAAACCTTGAGCAAGGCATCCATATCGCCGCACAGGCGATAGACAGCGGAAAGGCGTCGGAGAAACTTGAAAAGCTTATTGCGCTCAGCCAACGCCTCTAGGCGCGTTTCGCAAAGGTCAGAAAAATGATACTGGATGAGATTGTTCAGTTAAAGAAGGAAGGACTGGCAAGAAGCAAGCTGAGTGTACCTGTATCTGAATTAGAGGTGCTCAGCTCAAGAAAGCCACCGCCCCTAGATTTCGCCTCCGCCCTTCAGGCAGATGGCATCAAGCTCATCGCCGAAATCAAAAGAGCATCACCATCAAAGGGACCAATTCGTCCTGACCTCGATGCGGTAGAATTGGCCCGAATCTACGCCCAAAATGGCGCTGCTGCTATATCTGTTCTAACCGAGGAAAGATTTTTCCAAGGCACCCTGGAGGAGCTTTCTACCATTAGCAAGGAACTGCAAGGGGGGGAAATCCCTTTGCTCAGAAAGGATTTCATCTTCGATCCATATCAGGTCCATGAATCTCGCGCTTTTGGCGCCGATGCCTTGCTCCTCATCGTAGCCATTTTGAGCAGCGAGCAGTTAACAGAACTGCTTTCGCTAAGCCATAACCTCGGCATGCAATGCCTGGTAGAGGTTCATAACGAGGCCGAAGTAGAGAGTGCCCTTCTAAGTGGAGCACACATCATCGGCATCAACAATCGCGACCTTAAGACCTTTACCATCGACCTTACCACCACAAAGCGGCTTCGTCCTATGGTGCCACCAGACCGTATAGTGGTCAGTGAAAGCGGCATCGAGAATCGGGGCGATGTCCAGATGCTCAGAGAATGGGGGGTTGATGCCATTCTTGTCGGCGAGGCTCTGGTTGCCGCTGGCGATGTAGCAAGAAAAATGAGGGAACTTCTATGACAAGGGTAAAGATATGTGGCATTACTGAAGCTTCCCATGCCCTGGCAGCAGCGCAAGCAGGAGCGGACTTCATAGGAATGGTCTTCGCCCCATCGAGACGCCAGGTGTGCATCGAGAAGGCACGGGAGATCGCTCTGGCAGTTAAGGGACTAATAGCCCGCCCTCAAATTGTCGGCGTCTTCGTCAACATGCCCCCTTCTGAAGTGAACCATATCGCAGAACACTGTGGGCTCGATTGGGTGCAGCTAAGCGGCGATGAGCCCTGGGATTACTTGACGGACATCGAGAAGCAGGTTATTAAAGCTATAAGGGTGCGAAGCCAGCAGGACAGCGATGATATCATCGCTGAAATAAGTGATGGCCGACAATTGCTGGGGGAAAGTTTTATTTGCCTGTTGGATTGTCATGTTGAAGGGAGCTACGGTGGCACCGGGCAGACGTTCGACTGGCGGCTGGCAAGGCAGGTTTCCCAGAGATTCCCCGTTATTATCGCCGGCGGCCTCTCTCCGCAAAATGTAGGAGAGGCAATCCAAATCGCCAAGCCCTGGGGAGTAGATGTCTCCAGTGGCGTGGAAACCAAGGGGGCAAAAGACGCCTCCAAGATTGAGATGTTTATCCAAACAGTAAGGGTGGAAGATGGCCGATAAGATATTAGCCCAATTACCGGATGATCTAGGTCACTTCGGACAATTCGGAGGCCGATTTGCTCCGGAAACCCTGATGTCTGCCCTGGAAGATCTGGAGAAGTCCTACCGAGAAGCGCAGCAGGACGCAGTATTTCAACAGCGCCTGGCTGAACTACTCCGAGACTTTGTCGGCAGACCCACTCCCCTTTACTTCGCCGCCAAGCTGACCAAATATTGTGATGGTGCCAGGATCTACCTCAAAAGGGAGGACTTGGCCCACACTGGCGCCCATAAGATTAACAACACTGTAGGGCAGGGCCTGCTGGCTGAGCGCATGGGAAAGACACGAGTCGTCGCCGAGACGGGGGCAGGACAGCATGGCGTAGCTACCGCCGCCGTTTGCGCCATGCTTGGACAGGAGTGCGTCGTGTATATGGGAGAGGAGGACATTAACCGCCAATCGCTAAATGTCTTCCGCATGAGGCTGCTTGGCGCTGAAGTGCGACCAGTCTCAAGCGGCAGCCGAACCTTGAAAGATGCCATCAACGAGGCAATCCGCGACTGGGTGACCAATGTCGATTCCACGCACTACCTCCTGGGCAGCGTCGTTGGTCCCCACCCTTATCCCATGATGGTGCGCAATTTCCAGGCAGTCATCGGAAGGGAGGCGCGTCAGCAGACCATCGAATCTACCGGCCGTCTGCCTGATTATGCCATAGCCTGTGTCGGCGGCGGCAGCAATGCCATGGGGCTTTTTCATCCAATGGCTAGCGACCATGAGGTTAAATTGATTGGAGTTGAGGCCGCCGGGCTGGGCCTTGATACGGGAAAGCACGGTGCCAGCCTGACTGCAGGAAGCATCGGGGTACTTCATGGCACAAAATCCTACATCCTCCAGGATGAGGCGGGGCAGATTCGCCAGACCCATAGCATCTCAGCAGGGCTTGATTACCCTGGCGTCGGCCCCGAGCACAGCTACTATAAGGAGAGTGGACGGGCAAGCTATGTTGCCGTAACCGATGACGAAGCCCTCGAGGGGTTCCAATTGCTGAGCCAACAGGAGGGTATCATACCCGCCCTCGAGCCTGCTCATGCTATCTACTACGCCGCCACACTCGCACGTCAGCTATCGAAAGACCACACCATCCTGGTGAACCTGAGCGGGCGCGGCGATAAGGATATGAATATTGTAGCTGAGGCACTGAGGGTTCAACTATGAGCCGCATTGGCGCTATTTTTGCCACGCCGCAGCATAAGGCTCTCATTGCCTATGTAACCGTAGGCTACCCCAGCATCGAGGCTACGCTTCAGGTGGTGCCTGCCCTGGTAGAAGGTGGGTGCGACATGATCGAGCTGGGTATTCCCTTCTCCGACCCCCTATCCGATGGCACCACTATTCAAAGAGCAAGCCACGGAGCGCTTCAGCAAGGAGTCACACCTAAACTATGCATCGAGGTTGCCCATAAACTGCACCAAATGGTCGATGTACCGCTGATATTCATGAGCTACTTCAACCCTCTACTTCGCTACGGATTGGAAGCTTTTTGTGCTGCATCTTCAGAGGGAGGCATCGATGGGATAATTATTCCTGACCTGCCACCCGAAGAAGGGGTGGAACTTGAAAGGTTAACCGAAAGATATCAACTGGACCTCATCTACCTGATCACCCCCACCAGCACTGAGGAGCGCCTTCGTCTGGTCGCTGCTAGATCGCGCGGGTTTATCTATGCAGTATCGCTTAGAGGAATTACTGGAGCCAGAGAAACCCTGCCTGCTGACCTGGAGAGCTTCCTAGCCAGGGTGAGGGATATAACCTCTCAACCACTTTGTGTCGGCTTCGGCATCGCCACCCCAGAGCAGGCTCGCCGAGTAGTCAATATGGCCGATGGGATAATTATTGGCAGTCGCATCATGGAGATTGTGGAGAACAGCCCGCAGCCTGCCTCGTCAGCACAAGCATTCATAGAGCAAATAAAGAACGCCATATCCCCTCATTGACCTTTAGATGTCCTCCTTGTTATACTCAATTAGTAAAGGAGCGACAGCTTGGCCGATGTGCAACCATTCCGGGGCATTCGCTACAATCTCGAACAAATTGATGACCTCTCCGCTCTGATTTGCCCCCCTTATGATGTGATCTCCCCTGAGGAACAGCTTTCTTATCATCGCAAGAGCCCATACAATGTGGTCAGGCTTGAGTTCGGAGAGGAACGCCCCGAGGATTCCCCTCAAGACAGTAGATACACCAGGGCTGCCCTTACTATGAAAAGCTGGCAGAGGGACAACATTCTAATTAGAGAGGAGAGCCCTGCTTTCTACCTTGTAGAGCACCGCTTTCCCTATCAAGATACCGAAAAGAGTCGTTTTAGCCTCATCGCCCGGGTAAGGCTGGAGAACTTCAGCAGTGGACAGATTCGCCCCCACGAAGTGACCATAGGAGGGGCCAGTGCGGACCGTCTCCGCCTTCTCAAGTCATGCCACGCTAACTTCAGCCCCATAATGGGATTGTTTCGCCACCACGGAGCGGGAATCCTCTCGTTACTTCCCAATACCATTGACCGGCCCATTTTAAGTGCAGTGGATCACTATGGTGTAGGCTACGCAATGTGGTTGGTGACTGAAAAAGAGGCTATCGCCACAGTGTCCGATTTCTTCGCCGACAGGACACTCTACATTGCTGACGGTCATCATCGCTACGAGACAGCGCTTGCACACCAACAGGAGCAGCGCTCTAAGTATTCTCGCCATACGGGAACAGAAGCCTTCGATTTCGTAATGATGACCCTAACCGATGCTGAGGATCCAAACCTCATCATGGAACCCACCCACCGCCTGGTACGGGGGCTCAATAAAAGAATCTTTCCCGAATTTAGTGATCAACTGGCAGCATCCTGCGATCAGGATTTGCTCTCGCCTTTACCAAATGCCGCCGAAACTCTGAAAAACTGGCTCAATACGCTGCAAGAATGGGGACATCGAGGAACAACGTTTGGCCTCTATGGCCTTGATGGGCTGTGTCTCCGCTTGCTGACACCCAAACAGAAACTGATGTTCACCGATCAGCTAAGCGCTCTAAATGATTTGGATGTTTACATTCTTCACCGCTCGATTCTGGACCGCATGTTAGGGATAAGTAGCCGAGAAATGGCGGAGAATTGCTTGGGCTACACTCGGGACGGATCAGAGGCCACGTCTCGGGTGGATTCAGGTGAGTATCAACTAGCCTTCTTACTCAATCCCACCCCCGTCTCCAGCGTCCTGACCGTCGCAGATGAGGGCGCCAGGATGCCCCAAAAATCCACCTATTTCCATCCCAAGACGCCCGCTGGTCTGGTGATCAACCCTCTCTGGGATGATTAGCTGGCTGTTAAAACAACTCTCTCATTGCCAGTGCCACTTCCTCGGGCATGCTCTCAATAACCCAAATATCGAAGAATCGCTCCATAAAACCGCTATCGCTGGTATACAATGGCTGGAAAATCGGCCTCGAGACGATCCGAGCATTGAGACAGTAGTAATCAGGGTTCTCCCCAACAGGTGCTGAATAGGTAATCAAGTTGAACGAATTAACCCCCATCCCTTTGTAGCAATACAATACTTTCACAATAGTGGTGGCAAAATCCGTTATTTGCTTTTCATCCAGATCCGCTAGATTACCTACTTCTTTGAATATCAATTGGACATCTCTGTTTCCCCGTGGCGCATAGCTTGCGGCGACCGCCAAGGAATCGTTCTCGCCGATATACCGCTCGCCCATCTCCCTCTCCTCCTTGATCAAGTCCTGCCAATAATTTCTGCTATACCTTCTGAAATATTGCTCGCTTCTTTCCAGAAGTTTCCCTACTTCTGGCGCTGGAGCTCGCTCTAATATTATCTGAACATGAGGATGGATTATACTGGCACCACTGGGCGGCAGATGATTCCAAATCCACATCGGATATTTTGCCCCTTCATCGTTTTGATGCACCAAAGCGATATACTGCTTACAGGCAATCAGATTATCCATCAGCATCTCAGGAGTGAATTCATTGAGTTCTAAGAAATGCTTACCCGTCAGTGTTCCAACGGCATGGTATTCAGCGAAAGGGAACAGATTTGGGAAGATCACACTTTCACCCTTCCTTATTCTGCCACCCGGCCAGAGCTTGGGGGGGAATCTTGGCGTTTCCCTTTCCATATTGTGTGGACAGAAAAAGCACCCAGCCCTAGTCTCCTCTATTGTGCGGCCCAAATCCAACTCATCCTGTTGCGCTTGCCTCACTCTTCCTGCCCTCCCCAAATTCAGCCTGCTCTGGTAACCCGTCAATGGGTCTTCCCGATACTCTATCCGCTGAATCTCACTTTTAAATTGAAGCGAAGGGCTTAAGAGTTCAACAGTCTTGATATCTTTCCGAAATTCCATCATTATCCCCCATTATGTGAAATGGCTAGTTATTATAGCATAGAGGGTGTTGTCCACAACCTATCATTCTGCCGAGTGTGAGTCCAGAAAGGGCCTCCTCCTGACATGAACACGGTGTTGTCCCCCAGGCTGCTAAGCAGGTATCAATACATCTCATTACAGGTGGAGGTAGAGGTAACGAGTTACTAATGTATTCCACGAGTAAAACAAGTTGACAACGTTATTAAAAGATGATAATCTTAGCTAGAAAAGTGCGACTGATGAGCAAAAGTGCCCGAGTGGCGCAATGGTAGCGCAACCGATTTGTAATCGGTAGGGTAGCGGTTCGAATCCGCTCTCGGGCTGGGGACAGTGTGGCGAGGGGTCAAGAATGGGCGGGGTGGGTGAGTGGTTAATACCAGCAGACTGTAAATCTGCCGCCGAGAGGCTTCGTAGGTTCGAATCCTACCCCCGCCACAAGACGAACTCGAGGCATATTTCCAGCGGTTTTGACCGAGATGTGGCCTATTGGTCACCGCTAAAAGGCCCACATAGCTCAGTGGTAGAGCACGTTCTTGGTAAGAACGGGGTC
>DAOUVR010000021.1 GCA_030667555.1 Dehalococcoidia bacterium | reverse complement strand
TCATTAACCGATGAAATTGAGGAGGAAGCCCAGAAAGAGCTGGATAAAATCGAGGGTATGGGTGGGGCGGTAGCCGCCTGTGAGAACGGTTATATGTATAGAGAGATGGCAAAAAGCGCCTACGAAAAGCAGAAGAGGATAGAATCACGACAGGACTTAGTAGTAGGCGTTAATTGTGCTATTGGGGAAGAGGAACTGGAGGTCATACCGCCCACGATGGTGGCCCATCCCTATGACCCGGTGAGAAGGGAGCAGGCGGAGGAAAAACAGATCGCCAATCTCAAAGAGGTTAAGAGAACGAGGGATGACCGGGAAGTTGCCCGACTGCTGAAGGAGTTGGAGGAAAAAGCAAAGAAGGAAGACGAGAACCTCATTCCTCACTTCATAGAATGCCACACGGCCTATGTCACCGAGCAGGAGATGTGTGACGTGCTCAGGGGGATATTTGGCGAATTTGAGCCGCCGTCACTTTGAGCCTGGGCGGTTGCTACCAGGGCGAGGACATACTTTTAAGTGCATCGAATGTCTGTTTTGCTTGGCATGGTCAGCTAAATAAGAATATGGTGTATTCATAACAAAAAGGAGGCACAAATGACAGTTAAGGGTCCTTTAACCGGGGTGAGGATTTTAGACCTATCGCAGGCCCATGCCGGGCCCTACGGGAGCCAGATGCTGGGAGATATGGGGGCGGAGGTTATCAAGATCGAGAGCCCAATGGGTGACATGCTTCGGTTCCCTGGCGTTCCAGACGGAGGTTACTATATTAAGGCTCTTGCTAGGAACAAGAAGGGCATAGTTCTAGATCTGCACACGAAGACCGGGAAAGAAGCGTTCTACGATCTGGTTAAGGTTGCGGATGTGGTATACGATAACTTCAGGGTCGGCGCTATGAAGAGGCTGGGCGCTGACTATGAGACACTGAAGACCTTGAATCCTACGATAATCTCAGTGTCTATTACCGGCTACGGAGCCAGTGGTCCTTACTCTCAATATCCCTCCTTTGATGACATTGCTCAGGCGATGTCCGGGATGAGCAGCCTTTGCGGTGAGCCTGGTGGAGCGCCGATGAGGTCAGGGGCGGCGGTTGCTGATGTTTGCGCTGGCATCTTCAGCAGCTACGGTGTAGTGCTCGCCGTTCTTCAGCGGGAGAAGACTGGAGAGGGGTGCAGGGTGGAGGTTAACCTTCTCGATACGTGCATGGCACTTCTGGATAACATGTTCCAGTTCTATTTCGCCTATGGAAATGTGCCGCCAGCACAAGGCACCAAACACCCACTTACTCCCCTTTTGGGATACTTCAAATGCAAGGATGGTTACATCGCTTTAGGTCCAGGTTGGCCGAGGATATGCCGGGTGATAAACAAGGAATGGATGATCGACGACCCTCGGTTTGCGACACAGGGCGATAGGATGATGAATAAGAAGGATCTGGAGCAGGCCATAGAAGAGGGCTTGATGGAGGCCAACGTCGAGGACTGGCTGGAACTGATGCGTGTAGAGGACATACCAGCCGGCCCGGTAAATACCCTGGATAAGGTGGTAGAAGACCCTCAAGTTATTCATAATAAGGCGGTAGTCGAAATGGAGCATCCGGTGTATGGTAAGATGAGGGCTGTCGACTGCCCGATAAAAATGCCCGGTTCTATTTCAGGTGAGTATACGCCGCCACCGATACTGGGGGAGCATACTGAGGAGGTACTTAGAGAAATCCTTAACTATTCAGATGAGAAGATAGAAGCGCTTAAGAAAGAGCAGGAAGAAAACTTTGAGGAGATGAAAAAGCACGCGCGCAAGATGAAGGCCTAGAGGCAGCTTTCTGCCCTTTGGCGAGAATCGGCGGAAAATCGATGCGACGCAGAATGGTCCAAATTTCGATAGGCTCAAAGAAAGGAAGGAGTGATGGCTGAGGAGAAAAAGATAAGGGTTCTAATGGCAAAGCCCGGCCTCGATGGTCATGACCGGGGCGCTAGGGTTCTGACCCTGGGGTTAAGAGATGAGGGGATGGAGGTCATCTACACCGGGCTAAGGCAGAGCCCTGAAATGATAGTGCAGGCGGCGGTTCAGGAGGATGTTGATGTGGTGGGACTGAGCTGCCTCTCCGGGGCGCATAAAACCCTCTTCCCGTCGGTGGTGGAGCAGCTAAAGTCGAAGGGAGTGGAGGATGTGTTGATCGTTGGAGGGGGCATTATCCCTAAGGAAGACATATCCTTCCTGAAGGAGAAAGGGATCAATGCCATTTTCGGTCCTGGGACATCGATTAAGGAGATCGCTAATTATCTCAAGGAGAATGTGAAACGGAGCTAATGGAACTTGTAGATAGTATGCTAGCGGGAAACGAACAGTCCCTCGCTAGGTTAATCACCTTGGTGGAAAGGGAGGCATTTGAGGTACCGGAGATAATGAGCCGCATATATCCCAGCTTGGGGAAGGCTTATTCTGTGGGCTTCACCGGGCCTCCGGGAGGGGGCAAGAGCTCATTGGTGGACCGCTTGACAGCGGTGATAAGGGGCAAGGGTTTTTCAGTAGGGATCATTGCTTGTGACCCCTCGAGCCCCTTTTCAGGAGGTGCTGTGCTGGGCGACCGTATCAGGATGCAGCAGCACTATCTGGATAAGGGAGTCTTTATCCGCAGCCTGGCCACCAGGGACAGTCGAGGCGGGCTTTCTCGAGCGGCTCGCGGGGCACTTAAACTTATGGACGCTTTCGGTAAGGACTTCGTTCTCGTGGAAACAGTGGGTGTCGGACAGACAGAACTTGACATTGTGGATGCTGCCGACACCACGGTGGTGGTTCTTGTTCCCGAGGCGGGAGATGCTATACAAACGATGAAGGCAGGGCTTCTGGAGATCGCTGATATATTTGTGGTCAACAAGGCTGACCGTGAGGGGGCAGATAGCTTGGTGTCGGAACTGGAGAAGATGCTCCATCAAAGCCCAAAGCAAGAATGGTGGGATGTCCCGGCGATGACGACCCAGGCGGTAAATGACATCGGCACAGAAGAGTTGTACCAGAATATCGTAAGCCATCGAGAGGCTCTGGAGCAGACGGGGCGCCTCGCCTTACATCGCCAGAGGCAAAGGAAGGGAGAGTTTATCCAAACCATCCAGCACAGGCTTATGGCACGGATTATGAAGCTGGTGGAGACGGACGGGAGCATGATGGCATCGCTGGAAGACGTGGAGAAGGGGAAAACCGACCCCTATTCTGCGTCGATGGAGATTCTTACCAACAAGACCCTTCTTCACAACTGGCTTGCTGAATTGGAGCGGGAAAACTAGCCCATTTGGTGGTCTAGGCACTACGAAAATAGTCGCCAATTTCATTATTGGCTAGTATCTATTTACTGCACATCCGAGCCCCTGTTGGCAGCGACTAGCTGCAGGATTTTTACTATATAACAAGCATATCAGGTGCTTCGGAATAATACCAAGTCATTTTGGTGAACACATCCAATATGCCGATCCGCAGCCTCATACCCCGAGTTGATGCGTCACATTCCACCACACCGGATGGCCTTATGCCTATCCCCAAGATAACATCACTATTGCTACACTAATGTTCCCCTTTGGCGGCTTTTACCCCCACGCAACGACCCCTTGACAAAATAGTTATTAGTGATAAAATGATTATGGGCGTATGCTCATAATACTTAGACATATCTTCAACCAAATGTAATGGGGTCACGATGGAGAGGGCTCAGACAGTAAAATACAATCATAGAAGAGCTTTGAACGTGTGTTGTCTTCATTGCTTTTGTAGCTTTGACAGTGGTCATGTTTCGGAGTCTTCGCCGGGTTTGCAAGCTATAAAGGAAGTGGTGCTATGCCAAGGCCGGTAAAGTATCGGTGCGTCGAGTCAATCCCTCGTGTAACCTTTTTCCAGCCTATGGGGGTTCCCTTTGGCAACTGGGAAGAGGTGGTCCTCTCTATCGAGGAGGCGGAAGCCATTCGCCTTAAAGACTTGGAGGGACTGGATCAGGAGGAGAGTGCGCGGCGGATGCATGTCTCTCGTCCTACCTTCCAGAGGGTTCTAGAGTCGGCGAGAAGGAAGATGGCCGAGGCGCTGACCCAAGGTAAGGCGATTCGGGTGGAAGGGGGCAACTTCGAGATGGCGATGCGCCGCTTCAGATGTGACAACGATGGCCAGGAATGGGACGTTCCCTTTGAGGCGATGGTGGGGGGACATTCTGTAGCATGTCCACAATGCAACAGCTTGAATGTTCGCTCTATATCGCCGCCAGGCTTTGGTGGTAGAGGGCGGCGAAGAGGTCGCCGTGGAAGGAGTGGATGGTAAGTATGATAGGGGAGAGTCATGTTGCGTATTGACAGCATAAGGTGCACTGGCTGTGGTTCCTGCCTCGAGCTTTGCCCCACTGGTGCAATCAGTCTCATACATGGTAAGGCAGTCATTAATCAGAGGAACTGTATGGAATGTGGCATGTGCCTGGGGGTTTGTCCGGTGGGTGCTATACACGAGGTTGCAGGAGTGCCACAGGCGGTTGGAGCATATCAAGGGTCGGCAGTTGGTCGAGAAGGGAAGGAGGTGAGTAGAATGCCGTTTGGAGATGGAACTGGACCTAGGGGACTGGGGCCGATGACAGGAAGAGGCGCAGGTTATTGTGCCGGTTTTGGCATGCCTGGCTTTTACAATCCAGTGCCTGGAGGAGGATATGGTGGTTACGGCTTCGGTCTAGGGCGTGGCTGGGGTCGTGGTTGGGGTGTTGGTATGGGCCGTGGCATGGGCGTCGGCTGGGGCCGAGGTCGAGGTGGCGGTCGAGGTCGAGGTCGAGGTTGGGGCTGGAGATGACCGTACTGGTGAGGATGATGTGACGCACAATAGTTTGTTGCACGTCATTAGAAGAGAAGGAGGTGGTATATATGCCTAACGGTTTTGGCTTCAGAGGCGGCTGGGGATTTGGTTTTAGAGGAAGCTCTCCTCCGTGGCCTTATGTTGGTCTGGGCAGAGGGGGACTACCAAGGTGCGGGTATTACATGGGATCTACGGAGGTACCACTATCGACCGATTATGGGCAGCCCCCTTATCCCTATGCCGGGGCCTGGGGTATGCCTTATGGGGCTGCAGCTAATCTAGGAGCAACACCCTTCGCTCCTCAGATGACCAAAGAGCAGGAGCTTGATCTCTTGAGGAACGAGGCTGAGGCAATAGGGGAGCAGCTTGAGGATATAGAAAACCGTATCCGAAAGCTGAGCTCTGAAAAGTGATAAATCCGACAACTTGGTGATAGGAGGTGAGTTATGCCAGGATTTGATGGTACAGGTCCTCGGGGAATGGGTCCTATGACGGGAGGAGGCAGGGGTTTTTGCAGCCCTTGGGGAATTGGGGCGTCTATTAGAGCTGGGATCGTCCCACCTTTCTCTCGGATTCCTTATCCCTTTCACAGGGGCTATGCTCCCTATACTGGGTCCTGGGGAATGCCCTATGGTGCTGCAGCTACTCCAGGCACCATGCCCTTCGCCCCTCAGATGACCAGGGAGCAGGAGCTCGATTTCTTGAGGAACGAGGCTAAGGCAATGAGGGAACAGCTAGAGCAAATAGAGACCAGTATCCAGAGTCTAACATCAGAAAAGGGCTAATTTCGAGGCCGTTAAAAACTGTAGTTGCCCAATTTATTGGGATGTTTTATGTGACGCTGCGAAGCAGGTATCAATTGGGTTACTATAAGGATTTTGATTTGTGAAACATTACCAAATCGTTTAGAATTGAACGAGAAATTAAAATCAAACGGCCGTCAATTTAGGAAAGGAGGTAATTTGTGAAAATTGCAGTATCGGCGACCGACCTCAGTATCGATGCCGACATTGACCCGCGGTTCGGCAGGTGCCAATGCTTTGTCATCGTAGATCCAGATACCATGGAGTTCGAAGCTTTTGAAAACACCAATATCGCGGCTGGTGGTGGGGCAGGGATCTCCACAGCCCAGACTATTGCCGGTAAAGGTGCCCAGGTGGTGCTCACCGGCAACTGCGGTCCCAATGCCTATCAAACACTCTTGGCAGCCGATGTCCAGGTGATCACCGGGGTTTCTGGAAAAGTCCGTGACGCGATAGAGGGCTTCAAGGCGGGGAAGTTTACAACCACATCCCAGCCCAGCGTTGAAGCACACTTCGGCAGTGGAGGTGGTATGGGCACGGGACGCGGTATGGGCATGGGTCGTGGTATGGGTATGGGGCGCGGCATGGGCATGGGACGCGGCATGGCGGTGCCATCGGCTGGCCCTATGCCTCAGGCTCAAAGCCCTGAGGAGGAGATGGAGTTGCTGAGTGGGCAGACCGAGATGTTGAAACAACAGCTTGAGGCTATCCAGCAGCGCATCGAAGAACTACGGGACAAGGGCAAATAAAGAGGCGGGTTGTGCCAATCTACGAATACCGTTGTGCCCAGTGCGGAGAGAAGTTTGATGTGCGCCAAGCTATAGGCGGAGATAGCTCCAGCGTGAAGTGCCCACAGTATCAGGTGGGCAATCCGTAAAAACTTTTTTCCACATTCTTCAGCACAAACTCTGGCGAATCATCGGACATAAGTTACCCACCTGTAGCTCAGGCGTGTGTGGGCTTCCGCCAATGTGATAAAGGAGGTATAGTCATGCCTAGAGGAGATGGAACAGGGCCACCTGGTGGTGGTGGTCGTGGAATGGGAAGAGGGATAGGCAGAGGAGGGAGAGGCAGGGGCAGGATGGGAGGGACGCAACCCGGGGCTGGACCAGAGGGGGACTGCGTTTGCCCAAATTGCGGCGCAGTGGCTCCCCACCAGGTGGGGACACCTTGCTATAGCATAAGCTGTCCCCAGTGTGGAGCGAATATGGTGAGAGGATAGATGATCGTCTCAGTTGCCAGTGGAAAAGGGGGCACGGGCAAGACACTGGTCGCCACCAGCCTTGCCCTGTCTCTGGAAAGCCAAGTGCAGTTTCTGGACTGCGATGTAGAGGAGCCCAACGCCCATATCTTCCTCAAACCATCTATTAAGCATCAAGAGACCGTTTCAGTTCCTATACCTCAGGTCGATGAGCAGAAGTGCACTTTCTGTGGCAAGTGTGCTGAGGTTTGCGCCTACAATGCCATCGTTGTATTGCCGAAGAAGGTGCTAGTGTTTCCAGAACTCTGCCATGGCTGCGGTGCCTGCTCCTATCTTTGTCCCGAGGGGGCCATCTCTGAGGTGGGGAGGGAGATAGGTGTCCTGGAGGCGGGCTATTCAAGTGAGATCGAGTTCATCCATGGTAGGCTTGCAATCGGAGAGATGATGTCTCCACCACTAATCGGGAGAGTCAAGGAACACATAGACACACGTAAGACGGTGATCATAGATGTTCCCCCGGGAACATCTTGTCCGGTGGTCGAAGCGGTGAAGGGGAGCGATTTCTGTCTCTTGGTGACCGAGCCTACACCTTTTGGTCTCAACGACCTAGCTCTAGCTGTGGAGGTCTTGAAGAAGCTGGGCATCCCATGCGGTGTGCTGATAAACCGCGCTGGAGTGGGGGATAACAAAGTGGAGGAATACTGTAAGGAGGAAGGTATCCCCATCCTGCTCCATATCCCGCTAGATACTGAGATTGCCCGCAATTATTCCCGGGGGGTCACATTGGTACAAGGGATGCCTGAGTGGCGTTCGGCCTTCCAACGGCTTTTCAGGAGCATGTACGAAATGTCATCAACACAATATGCCAGGAAGCAAAGCTAATGAATGGTAGACAAAGGGCTAAAGGCGTACAGACTGAAGCCTCCATCCGTGGATGTGCGTGCTTTCCTACTGAAGTGAATGTCTCCTAAGAGACGAAGACGTCTAGCAAATTATTTCTCAGTCCTGGGATAATGTGGTAGAATTGGGGCGTTGACCTTCTTGGGGGTTAATAAATTGTTTTAGGAGGCATTGATGAAAGAGGCAGATGTAGTGATCATCGGTGGCAGTGCTGCAGGACCTGTTGCCGGGGTAACAGTCAGGAGGCACTATAAGGAAGCCAGTGTCCTGCTTGTCCGACAGGAAAATAAGGCCATGGTGCCGTGCGGTATCCCCTATATTTTCGGTACCGTAGGATCTCCTGACAAGAACGTTATCCCTGATGCTCTCCTTTCAAATAACGGAATTGAGTTAATGATCGATGAGGTGACCTCGGTAGATAGGGCATCCAAGACCCTAACTACCAAAGGAGGTGAACTAGTCGGCTATGAAAAGCTGATCTTGGCTATCGGTTCTGTGCCGGTGCGCCCTCCAATACCGGGTATGAATCTGGAAAATGTCTTCCCTGTGTGGAAGGATTCGGACTTTCTTGGACAGGCGCAGCAGGTGATGGGCAAGGCTAAGGACATAGTCATCATTGGAGGGGGCTTCATCGGCGCTGAAATGGCCGATGAATGCAAGAAGATCGGGGATGTCAATGTAACTATAGTGGAGATCCTGCCCCACTGCCTCCTTCTCGCTTTGGACGAGGAGTTCTGCTGCGCGGCGGAAAGCAAGCTGGAGGAGCGTGGCATAAAGATTATCACTGGCAACGGGGTAAAGACCATCATTGGAGACGGCAAGGTGAATGCGGTGGAGCTTCAGAGCGGCGATAAAGTAAAGGCAGACGTAGTTATCATCGGTATAGGGGCCGTGCCTAATACCGAACTTGCCAAGGATATGGACCTGAAGATAGGCGAGGCTAGGGGAATATGGGTCGATGAATACATGAGGACTAGCGATGAGAACATCTTTGCCATTGGCGACTGTGCCGATAAGTTCTCCTTCTTCACCAAGAAGCCATCCGGTCTGCGGCTAGCTTCCATAGCCACTGTTGAGGCCAGGATCGCCGGTGCCAATGTCTTTGAGCTTAAAAGGAAGAATAAAGGGGTAATAGGCGTATTCGCCACCGCTTTTGGCGATTTCGCCGTCGCAGCAGCAGGGCTTACTGAGAAAGCGGCGAGGGACGCCGGATTTGATATTGTAATCGGTGAGGCCGCAGCCGTAGATAAGCACCCGGGCTCAATGCCGGACGCAAAGGAAGTGAAGATAAAACTAATAGTTGACAGGGAGACAGGGAAGCTTATAGGTGGAGAGCTTTCAGGCGGTATAACGACGGGTGAAATGGCAAATATCATCGCTGCCTTCATACAGAGTGAGGTGACGGCGGATGAAGTAGCTACTTTCCAGATGGGCACCCAACCATGCCTCACCGCTTCGCCCATAGTCTACCAGATTGTAAATGCTGCTGAGCAGGCCTTAACCAAACTACGCTAAACGGACTTAGAATAAGAACCCTGGGATATGACCCCGGTTTACAGAGTGCGCTGGGGCGTTGGAGTGTATGTACGTACCTCGAATTCTACATGATGGAGACGGATGCTGGGCTGTTTTGCCCCACCTGCCGCGGGACTTCAGAGTTCTACTATGATCCTCTCGGTTATATAGGTGATGATTATAATAGAGGCTTGAGGAGTTTGATCTTGAAAATCGCTGCTGCATCAGACGATGGGGTCAACATCAGTCAGCACTTCGGCAGGGCACCCTACTATGTGGTGGTTACCGTCGAAGAGGGGAGGATTGTGGCTAGGGAGACCAGGTCTAAAGCTGGCCATCAGACCTTTGCCGCGCACGAGCCGCCGAAACTGACTCATGGAGAGCGGCATGGCTACGATGCCGGTTCGGAGGTCAGGCATGAGAACATGGCAGAGACCGTCTCCGATTGCCAGGTATTGCTCGTAGGAGGCATGGGCTGGGGAGCCTACGAGGCTATGAAGGGCTATGGCATCGAGCCCATCGCTACTGATGTGAAGGATATCGACGAGGCAGTCAAGCTCTATCTTGCTGGCAAACTCCCCAGTTTGATGGAGCGTCTTCATTAAGTTAAGTTATGTAAGTAGTTATACGAAGCGAGGGTTGAAAGATGGCGTCGGACTTTAAGGAACTGGAAGAGTTGGTTATGGAAGATATGAGGAGGGTTTATTCGGAGCAGGTCATTGACCATTTCCAGAATCCAAGAAACCTGGGCGAGATTCCAGATTCCGATGGCTTTAGCACCATAACTGGTCCCTGTGGAGACACACTGGAGATATCTTTAAGGGTGCGGGGAGATAGGATTATCAATGCCAATTTCTGGACCGATGGCTGCGGACCCAGTATTGCCAGCGGCAGCATGACTACGGAGCTAGCTAAAGGGAAGAGCATCGCTGAGGCTCGGAGCATCACCCAAAATGACATCATGAATAGCTTAGGCGGGCTGCCGGAGGAAAACGAGCACTGTGCCCTTCTGGCGGCGAACACGCTGCATGAAGCAATTAAGGACTATATAGCTCTGAAGAAGGAGCCTTGGAAAAAGGGTTACCGCAGGCGTTGAATCATTGTGATGTGCCAGTGAATTCCGTTGTTTATGGCCCGGTTCCCTCCTGGCGGTTGGGAAGGTCGCTGGGCATCGACCTTTTGTCCACAGAGGGTAAGACCTGCTCGTTCGATTGCATATACTGCCAATTAGGCATCACCCTTTATCCTCTGGTGGAGCGCCGCGAGTTTGTGTCCCTCAATCAGGTTAAGACCGAGCTGTAGGCGGTGAGCGGGATAGAGGCTTACTATGCCACCTTCTCTGGAGTGGGGGAGCCTACCTTGGCCAGCAACCTCGGTCAAGCCATCTCAATGGTCAAGTTAATCCTTC
>DAOUVR010000087.1 GCA_030667555.1 Dehalococcoidia bacterium | reverse complement strand
TGAAGGAATCCTTTCCTTCACAAGTAGCAGAGGGAAAGATTCCCTCTGCCCTCAAAAAAGACCTGTTCATTGTTGAAATAAGCAACGATATAGAGGCGACGATTGCAAGGGAAAATCAAATCAAGGGATTGCTGTGGATCAGGAAGATTACGGAGGCTCATAGTGTATGGCACCATACAAATCATTCCCTGAAAAAGATCAACTATATTTTGTGACTAGCTCAATTGCTGGTCATCAGCACCTTCTTAATATGCCAGAGTATGCTCAAATCATTCTTGATAGCTTGAGCTTCCTACGACGGGAGAAAGAAATAAAGCTCTATGCTTTTGTAATAATGCCCAACCATTTCCACTTGATTGTCAAACTACCCGATGCTTCTAATATTTCAAAGTTAGCCCATGATCTCAAATTATTTACCGCAAATCAAATTATTAAGAAGTTGCAGGTAAACAAGGAGTTACATTTGTTGGATTATTTTGAGCAGCAAGCCAAGGGCATTAAAAAACAGCGGTACAAAGTTTGGGAGACTGGATTTTGGGACAAAAACATCTTCTCAGAAGAATTCCTGCTGGAAAAGATGGAATATATTCACAATAACCCGATTAATAAAAACTGGCGTCTAGTCGAGGAGAGGTCGGAGTACCCCTTTTCCAGCGCTAGGTTGTATGACAAGGGGGAAGAGCCTATTATCGTTATTGACGATATAAGAGGACTCTTAGGCTAATTTGCTGGCGGAAAGGACTCCCGCTAACCTCAAAGTAGGTTCTCAATTCTAATTATGAGGTGTGAAGGAATCCTTTCCTTCACAAGTAGCAGAGGGAAAGATTCCCTCTGCCCTCAAAAAATGACAGTAGGAAGTGAATCGGATAAAAGATAGGGATGAAAATAGACCTGCATATCCATAGCACCTGCTCGGACGGCGCTTTCTATGTTGAAGAGATTTTCCAGGAGGCGAAAACCACAAACATCGATTTAATGTCGATAACTGACCACGATTCTATCGACTGCCAGGAAAGAGCAGTAGCCGTTGCAAGAGAGCATGGCATATCCTACATCACCGGCGTAGAATTGAATGTGACATTCCCGTATCTTGACAAGGCTATTTCCCTGGATTTCCTGGGATACCAGTATGATATAGGCAATCAGGAGCTAAGACATAAACTTCAATTGATGAGAGAGCATAGAGAAGAAAGAGCGCGTCAAATCCTGGAGAAACTGAATGCTGAGTTCGCTAAAGAAAGCATCGAAAGATTCACCGAAAGCGACCTGGAGAACATACAGGCCAAAGTCGATGGTACATTCGGTCGACCACATATAGCGAACTACCTGATAGAAAAAGGTATTGTCAGGGATAATCTAGAGGCATTCGACAAGTATCTGGTCAAGTGCGACGTACCCAAGTATCCCCTTTCACTCGCTGAGGCGTCAAGGCTGGTGAGGAATGCCGGCGGCATACTGGTACACGCACACCCCAATGACCCGCACGGGACATCTCTGGTAAACATAACGACTGATTTGGACCAACAGACAAACATAATCGAAGAATATATGCTAGAATATATCGATGGCGTCGAGTGCTGGCATTCAAGACATGATGAGAAGACCACAGCCCACTACATCGAGTTTGCTAAAAGGCATGGCCTCATCATGACCGGGGGTAGCGATTGCCATCAAAAACCGATCCTGCTGGGCACATTGGATATACCCGACTGGGTGGCCGAACAATTCAGGTGAAATAGCAATCCCAGGTTGGTTTGAAGAGCTAGTTAGGCACGAATCCAAGGAGATATTTGGTGACCATGAAAGGAGTTCAGCTTGAGTCAGAAGATAACTACCAATAGCGACATCAAAGACCCGTCCCTCGCCCCACAGGGGCTATTGCGTATTGAGTGGGCATCCCGAGAGATGCCTGTGCTCAAGGTAATTAGGGAGCGCTTTACCCGCGAAAAGCCCCTGAAGGGGGTGCGCGTCTCAGGCTGCCTGCACGTCACAACCGAGACGGCAAACCTGGCGCTCGTCTTTAAAGAGGGCGGCGCTGAGCTGGCACTGTGTGCCTCAAACCCCCTCTCCACACAGGACGATGTCACTGCTGCACTGGTAACAGAGTATGGCATCCCGGTCTATGCCATAAAAGGGGAGGACACTGACACCTACTATAAGCATATCAATGCCGCCCTCGACCACAAGCCTCAAATCACTCTGGACGACGGCGCTGACCTGGTATCAACAATCCACAAGAAGCGCACCGAACTCATTGACACAATTATTGGTGGCACTGAAGAGACCACCACAGGAGTTATCAGACTCAAGAGCATGGAGAAGGAAGGCAAACTGAAATACCCCATCATCGCGGTAAACGAAGCAGATACCAAGCACTTCTTCGATAACCGCTACGGCACAGGTCAGAGCACCATAGATGGCATCACCAGAGCCACTAATATCCTGTGGGCAGGAAAGAAGGTGGTCGTTTGCGGATATGGGTGGTGCGGAAAGGGAATCACAATGCGGGCAAGGGGATTGGGTGCCCACATAGTAGTAACCGAGGTCGATCCCATCCGTGCCCTGGAGGCGGTCATGGATGGCTACACGGTAATGCCCCTCCTCGAGGCAGCAAAGATTGGGGACATATTCATTACTGTCACCGGAGACGTGAGTGTTATCGACAAAGCCCATTTCCTGTTGATGAAGGATGGCGCCATAGTGGCCAATAGCGGCCATTTCAACGTTGAGATTAATATCCCCGCCCTGGAAAAAATGGCACAGAAGAAGCGTCCTATCCGCTCCTCCGTCGATGAATATACCTTGCCCGACGGTAGGCACATCTTCCTCCTCGCCGAGGGCCGGCTAATCAACCTCGCCGCTGCCGAGGGGCACCCAGCAAGCGTTATGGACATGAGCTTTGCCAATCAGGCACTCTGTGTGGAGCATATGGTAAAAAGAGAGAAAGCTGAGCCCAGGGTTTATCCCGTGCCCAAAGAGATCGATAAGGAGATTGGCAGATTGAAGCTAGCCGCCATGGGGATCACTATCGATACGCTCACCGATGAGCAGAAGCGATACCTGGAGAGCTGGGAGGAAGGGACCTAGACAGCAAGTAGGAGAGGAGATAGTAATGACAACAACCTTTATGAGCGCACCGTCGATATTTCTCACCTCGGAGTCGGTTACCGAGGGGCATCCTGATAAACTATGCGACCAGATATCCGATGCTATCCTCGATGATATACTGGCGTGCGACCCGATGGCGCGGGTGGCCTGCGAGACTGCTGCGACCACCGGCTTAGTCGTAGTTATGGGAGAGATTACCACCGACTGCTATGTGGAGATACAGGACATCGTGCGCAAGGTGCTGCGAGAAGTGGGCTATACTCGCGCTAAATACGGGTTTGACTGCGATACCTGCGGCGTAATCGTCTCCATCAAGGAGCAGTCAAAGGATATCGCCATGGGTGTGAACAAATCACTTGAGGTAAGGAGCAGTGAAACTAATAATGAGATAGAGTCTCTCGGTGCCGGCGATCAGGGGATGATGGTGGGGTTTGCCTGTAACGAAACCCCTGAACTCATGCCTCTCACCATCTCCCTAGCGCACAAGCTATGCAAGCGACTCGCTGAGCTGAGAAAGGACGGCTCCCTGCGCTATCTCCGCCCCGATGGAAAGTCTCAGGTAACAGTGGAGTATTCACATGGGATCCCGCAGCGGATCGATAGCGTGGTCATCGGCGCTCAGCATGACCCCGCCGTCAGCCACGATGTCATCGAGCGCGATGTCATCGAGCATGTGGTCAAGGCCGTGATCCCATCTTCCCTATTAGATAGAAAAACAAAGTATTATGTCAACGCTACGGGGCGCTTCGTTGTTGGAGGCCCAATGGGCGATGCTGGGCTCACCGGGCGAAAGATATTAGTCGATACCTATGGCGGCATCGCCAGGCATGGCGGCGGAGCTTTCTCAGGAAAGGATCCCACCAAAGTAGATCGCTCCGCAGCCTATGCAGCAAGGTATGTCGCCAAGAACGTGGTGGCCGCCGGCCTGGCTGATCGACTTGAGCTCCAGGTCTCTTATGCCATCGGAATAGCACGGCCTCTCTCCATCTGTATAGAGTCATTCGGCACGGGGAATGTCGATGATCAGGTTATCATCGACCTGATAAATAAGCACTTCGACCTTCGGCCGGGGGCCATCATTGAGTCTATGAAGTTACGCCGTCCCATCTACAGGCAAACCGCCACCTACGGCCATTTTGGTCGCACTGATATCGATGTCCCGTGGGAGAAGACTGATAAGGCAGCCGTGCTCAGGTCAGAGGCAGGGCTCAAGTGATGGGAAGTTGACGAAAGCAATCCAAACAGCTAAAGTGACGGACGCAAAGTTGGAGCAAAGCATGCTGGGCTCTACGGAATTACGGTGATAGACTGAAGATGAAAGCAGTAATCCTTGCTGGTGGTGAGGGTACGAGGCTGCGCCCTCTTACTCTCAACAGACCAAAGCCTATGGTGCCCATTTTGAACCGGCCATTTCTGGAGCACATGATCAACTACCTCAATGGCCACGGTATTGACGATATCATCCTGGCTCTATGCTACCTTCCCGACCATATTCAGAAGTACTTTGGCGATGGCAGTGACTTCGGAGTAAGACTGACATGTGTAACGGAGAGCCCGCCGCTCGGCACAGCGGGGGCTGTGAAAAACGTTGAGCAGCACCTTGACGAGACTTTCTTCGTATTCAACGGTGATATTTTTACCGACCTTGACCTTACCCGAATGATGGAATTCCATCAGAAGATGAGGGCAAAGGTCACTATCGCCTTAACTCCGGTGGAGAATCCCAGCATCTATGGAGTAGTGGAGGCAGATGCCAACAGCAGAGTTGAGCGCTTTGTAGAGAAGCCAAGCCCGGATGCGGTGACCACCAATATGATTAACGCCGGCACCTACATCATTGAGCCTGGAGCACTAGAATCCATCCCATCCCAGAGTTTTTGCATGTTCGAAAGAGAGGTTTTTCCCATGCTTGTGGAAACGGGCGATCCCGTATACAGCTACGCTTCCGATGCCTATTGGATCGATATAGGATCCCACGAGAAATATCTGAAGCTTCACTATGACCTACTCAGTGGAAAGACAGCGAAACCCTTTCCAAGCAAAGGGATACAGATTGAAGGGGACTGCGACATACACCCTCAGGCCGAGCTTAAGGGTCCAATAATAATAGGCACAAATTGTGTCATTGGACCCAGGGTGCAGGTGAAGGGGCCCTCCGTTATCGGCCCCAATTGCCATATTGGAGCGGATAGCATCGTCGATGGGGTTGTCGTCTGGAAAAACACTAGCCTCGGTCAGGCGGTTTCAGCGAGAGGGTGTGTGATTGCCGAAAACGTATATGTAGGAGATCGAAGCCAGATTATGGAAGG
>DAOUVR010000171.1 GCA_030667555.1 Dehalococcoidia bacterium | reverse complement strand
TAGCAAGAAAAGTGGTTGATGACACAACGAAGCGGATATATCCGTTCGGCATCAACAAGAGCCGTTTAGAGCAGGTAGTCAAGAGCATGGGATTGCCAGCAAAAGTAGTGCCCAACATAGCGGGGGCTAACCTTTTGATGACCTCGAAGAGCTACTACCGCAGAAAGCCGCAGCCCATCCGTGATGCCGAGGCTTCGGGCATACCCATCTATGTCCTCAAGACCAATAAAATCTCGCAGATAGAGCGCTGTCTGGCCAACGTCTTTGATGTCGAAGCCTTCGACAACCCTGTAATCTTTGCCATAAAGGAGGCGGAGGAGGCCGTTGCTCAGGTAAAGGAGGGCAAGAACGCCGTAGACCTCAGCCCCCAAAACGCTTATCTAAGGATTTTGCAGAACCAGCTAGCGGAGCGCTACAGCCTCTCATCGCACAGCATCGGCCGCGAGCCAAGGAGAAGGGTGCGTATCTTCAAAGGCTTGGCATGAGATGACCAAGTCACAGTCCTAAGAGGTTCAAAGGTTCGAATCCCGCCCGTGAAGATGTCACTAGCCCAACTGCTCTCCCGACAGAAGGGCAGCTCCGAGGGCACCCACGATCTGAGGCTCCGGGGGGAGACAGACAGCGAACCCCAGTTTTGCCTCCAGTTCTTTGATTAATGCGGTATTCCTGGCCACACCACCAGTGAGCACCACTTCCCGCTGCATGGTCACCCGGCTGACGAGATCCAGTAGCCTATCAGCCACTGCCCGATGCAGCCCGGCCAAGATGCGCTCCTTGGCTACTCCACGGTGAATGTGAGATATGACCTCAGACTCGGCGAAGACAGCGCACCGGCTGCTTACCTCTTCCGCTGTCTCCGCCGCTAGCGCCAGGTCCCCCAACTCGGCCACCGACACCTCCATGAGATGGGCCATGGACTCCAGGAATAGCCCGGAGCCGGCGGCACACTTATCATTGGTAGCGAAGGATTGGACTCTGCCATATTCGTTCAAGCTAATGACCCGGCTGCTCTCAGCGCCGAGATTGATCACCGTCCGCGCTGTGGGGAATAACCAGAGCGCACCCCGCGCTTGGCACACTACCTCCGAACTCTGCTTCTGGGCGAAATTGACACCGCTGCGGCCACGGCCAGTAGCCACCACTGTAGCAAGTTCGCCCCAGTCAAGCCCAGCCGCCTCAAGTGCTTTCTCCATGGCGCGGCGAGGTTCTGAGTCCGATTCGCCTGAGCTTACTATAATGTGGGAAAGTATGCGGTCATCTTCGAAGATGACCGCCGAGGTGTTGACCGAGCCGACATCGATGCCACCCAGTGCCATCACATCACCCTAGCCGCGTAGCACCTCGATGAAAGCCTCGATGTCGTCCCGCTGCGTCTCCAACTCCGCCTCCGTCTCCTCTCCGCGGAAGAACAGCACCGGCAGCCCCTTCGCCTCCAGCATCTCCTTAAGGTAGGGGTATTCGTACAAGTGGCAGTCGCAGGCCTTGAGGTTGTGAATAATGACACCCTGGATCTCTGCACCAGCCATCGTCTCAGTTATATACTGATAGCGGGCCTGTGGCAACATTTTACGTGGGCAGGGGATCCGTGCCAGGTATCGCTCCGCTAATGCCTCCAGCGGTTCGGCCTCATTGTCGACCGAATAGAAAAAGTAGCGACTCCCAGTGGGCATATCGTCAGCGATTACACGGCCTCCGCAGTCCTCGATGAGTTGGAAGAAATCAGTGTCATCTAGCATACTGGCGGATACGAAAAGCCTTACCCCATCATCAGCGGGATGGCGCTGGCCAGCTTCCTCCAGGCACTGGTCCATAAGCTGGTTATGCTCCTCCTTGGGCATGAGCATGCTGGAGAGCACCATCTCCTGAAGCTCAACTCCAGAGACGTGGCCTTTTCTTCTCATTTCATAGGCTCGGTGGAGAAGGTCACGGTTGCGGTTATAGACGTCAATGGCCTGCTTCAACGATTCGCTGGATATACTATTGCCCGAAAGCTCCTCCAGCGATCTCTGAAGCTTGGCAAGATTCTCGCGGAAGAACTCCACCCCGTGGGGACTGATTCGTTGTGGCACCTCGAGGAAATGAACGTTGGGAATATCGGTATTCAACTTCCACGCCCCATGCATAGCTCGGACCATATCGCACACGTTAGGCACTATTACACCGTCCAGGTAATCATAGCGACCCTTGAGCGCCTGGTCCAGGCAACTCGTGGGGTAGGGGCACACATTGGTCGGGAAATGGAGGTTGCCCTCGCTAGCCTCCTCATGCTCCCCCAATATCCTGACCGGCAGCATCTCAGCAGCGTAGATCAGCTCTTCGGGCACATCGCAGCAGAAGACGCCGATAACCTTCTTACCCATCCGCTCTTTCCACGCCTTGGCTTCATCATGTCGATCCTTTCGCAATCGCCCTAAGCTCTCTATCATGTGTCCTCCTATTTGCGCCCGCTGAGCATCCTCTCAATAAAAGCATCCAGCCTGGTCTTGATCTGGCCCTCGGAGTAGGTGCGTTCGTCGGCCATGTCACACTCGATGCTCAGGTTGGGTATTCCGTGTTGGTCCAGAACGTTCTTGAGTTCTGGCTGCAATATGTACATTAGCCGGCAGGACGGGTTAAAAGCCAATATCACCCCATCCACGTGGTAGTCCCGAATGATGTCAATGGTAAGCTCCGCCCTCTGCTCGATGTCGCCGGCGTAAGGCCTGCGCATAGTGGAAGAGATAGCCATATCCTTTATCGGATCCTCATGCTGAGATAGCAGGCCCTTCTGGTAGCGAAAATAGGCGTTCTCGATAGCAACCACCCCGCCAAAGTCCTCGAAGTAATTAAGC
>DAOUVR010000069.1 GCA_030667555.1 Dehalococcoidia bacterium | reverse complement strand
GCTCTTTGATGCGCGCCTCAGCCTCGCTCCTTGTGAAGCCCTCCAGTTTACCCGTTATCACAAACTCCTGGCCAACAAGGGACAGCTCTTTTCGCCCCACAGCCTCCTCCTCAAGTTTGACCCCAGCCCTCCTTAGTTTATCTATAATCCGCAGGTTGGATTCCTGTTGGAAGAAGCCATGCACGCTCTCTGCTATCTTGGGGCCGATGGCGGGAATGAACGCTAACTCCTCTTGAGACGCCTTCGCCAGCCTATCTACGCTACCAAAATGGCTGGCCAAGAGCTCCGCCGTCTCGCCACCGACGTGCCTGATACCCAAAGCGAAGATCACCCTGGAAAGGGGGCGCTCTTTGCTACTCTCGATAGCACTAAGGATATTGCGAGCGCTCTTCTCTCCCATCCGCCCCATATCAATAAGCTCCTGCTCACGCTCGTGGAGGTAGTAAAGATCGCTAACATCTTTCACCAGCCCTTCTTCGAGTAAAGCCGCTACTAACTTCTCACCAATCCTATCAATATCCATAGCAGGGCGAGAGACAAAATGAGCCAGGTTCTCCTGGATCTGGGCCGAACAGGAGGCATTGGTGCAACGAGCTATAGCCTCTCCTTCAGGCTTTACCACGTCACCGCCACAAACAGGGCAGCGGCAAGGCAGGACGAACATCTCCTCCTTACCAGTGCGCCTAGAGACCACAGGGCCAACAACCTGTGGAATGACCTCACCAGCACGCTGCACTACCACTATATCGCCAATTCGAATATCCTTTCTTCTGATATCCTCTTCGTTATGCAGTGACGCTTGCTTAATGGTAACCCCACCGACGGATACCGGCTCTAGGACAGCATATGGGTTGAGGCTGCCAGTTCGTCCCACACTGATTCCGATACCCAACAGGCGTGTAGTGGCCTGAATTGCCGGGAACTTATAGGCGACAGCCCAGCGGGGATCGTGACCCACTGTACCCAGCGTTTCCTGAAGCTCGATAGAGTTGACCTTGATCACAATGCCATCAGCCTCAAATTCCAGCTTCTCTCTGTCCTTCACCCAGTGCTGATAGTATTGCTCAGCACCACTAATATCAAGCGTGTGAGTATTATAGGGGTTTACCTTAAATCCCAGGGACTTGAGATATTCCAAGGTTTCCCAATGAGTTGGAGGCACCGTTCCCTCAGTCCAACCCAATGCATAGATATAGATGTCCAAGGGACGCCTTGCGGTGATACGCGGGTCAAGCTGGCGCACTGAGCCGGCAGCAGCATTTCTCGGGTTGGCAAAAAGGGACTGGCCTTCTCGAGCCCTCTCCTCATTAAGCTTCTCAAAGCCCTTTTTAGATAGATAGACCTCACCCCTGACCTCAAATTCTCTCGGGGCGTCCTTGGGAACAGAAAGTGGAATGCTCTTAATTGTTCTCAAGTTCTGGGTGATATCCTCGCCGCGATAGCCGTCGCCCCGGGTGGCACCTGTAGTAAGACTCCCATCGGTGTAGGTCAGGGCCACAGCAAGCCCATCTAACTTGAGTTCGCAAACAAAGTCCACGTCGCGCCCTAGCACCAGGTTCGACATTCTCTTGTGCCAGGCGAGGAGCTCTTCATCGGAGAAGACATTGGCCAGGCTGAGAAGAGGAACACGGTGCTCCACAACGCCAAAGGCTTCTACAGGAGCGGCACCCACTCGTTGAGTAGGTGATTCAGGAGCGATAAGCTCAGGATGGTCCTCCTCCAACCTCCTCAACTCCGCCATCAACTCATCGTATTCGGCGTCTGAGATTTCAGGGCTATCGAGCACATAGTAGCGATAGTTATGGTGGTTTATCTGCCCCCTTAGCTCTTCAATCCGCTTATTGACCCCTTCTCCCACCTCTATCATCCCCTTACCAATCAACCGAGCTTCCTAAGCTCCTTCTTCAAAACCTTACCCATGATATTCTTAGGCATGCTTTCGATGAACTGCACCGACTTAGGTGTCTTAAAATTGGTGAGCTTTTTTTTGCAATGCTCGATCATCTCCTCTTCAGTCGCCTGCTCTCCTGGCTTCAACACCACAAAAGCCTTTATGTTCTCACCATAAACCTCGTCCTTGATACCTACAACCCCAACCTCAGCCACTTTGGGATGAGCCATAAGAACCTCCTCCACCTCCCGAGGGAAGATATTCTCTCCAGCCTTTATTATGAGGTCCTTCTTTCGCTCGGTGATAAAGATATATCCATCCCCATCTATGTACCCAATATCACCAGTTCGTAGCCAGCCCCCCCTTAAGGCCTCCGCCGTCTCCTCAGGCAAGTTCCAGTAGCCCTTCATCAACATTGGGCCACGCATCACTATCTCTCCTTCCTCGCCGACAGGTAACTCGTGATCCTCATCATCGAAGATCTTTATCTCGGTTCCCTTCATTGGCAGGCCGATAGAGCCAATTTTAACCGTCCCATCCAAGGGGTTGACCGAGTTATTTGCACCGGCCTCAGTGAGGCCCCATCCCTCATAGATGGTGGCGCCAAATTTCTCCTTGAAGGCCCTGGCGGTCTCCAAGGACAGCGGAGCGGAGCCTGAGACCCAATACTTGATGGAGCTTAGATCATACTTATCCGCTTCGGGTGACATCAGCATAAGCGTATACATCATAGGAACCGCTGCGGTAAGAGTTGGCTTATATTTATCCACAAGCCTGAAGAACTCCTCCACCTGGAACCACCTCATCAAGATACCCTTAGCCCCCATAATAGAAGTAGTGTTCATGCTAGCTATGCCATACGAGTGACACAGTGGCAGAGAGCTAATCGAGGGCAAGGGCCCCATGTTAAGGGTTTCCTGCTGCATTTTAGCGTTATAATAAAGAGCGTAGTGAGATAGCATAACCCCCTTAGGTCTCCCTGTTGTCCCCGCGGTGTAGATAAGGATGGCCAGCTCATCGTCGTCAGTTGCTACCATCTCCAGTTCCTCCGAGCTTTCCTCCACCAGCTCTGGATAGTACAATGCGTTGGGCACCTCTTTGTCGATGAGTATAAGGTTTTTAACGTTTGGAGCCTTTGCCTTGGCCCCTTCCATTTTCTCTAGAAAATCTGCGCTACCAATCACCACAACCGCCCCTGAGTCCTGGTAGATATGAATGGTTTCTTCATCCCCCATCAGGAAGTTTATGGGAACGATTACAGCACCGATCTTCCACACCGCCTGGAAGCTCTGCAAAACCTCGGGACAATTGGAACTCTGGACAATGACCATATCCCCTCTTTTAACCCCGATCCTCTTCAATCCGTTACCGAGCTTCCTCGCCATTCGGTCTAACTCCACATTGGTAAACTCCTGGTCCTCAAAAATCAGACTTACATGTTCACCGAACTTCTTGATGTTGTCCTCAGCAAGCTGTGCCACATTCATTTTTGCACCCCCCGTACATATTTGTGATGATCCACTTGCCTCACCCCACTCTTCCACCACATTTACCCCTCGCCAATCAGCCGAGCTTCCTTAACTCCTTCTTCAGAACCTTTCCCATCAGGTTCTTAGGCAGGTCATCTATGAACTGCACCGTCTTCGGCGTCTTAAAACTTGTGAGCCTCTTTTTGCAATGCTCGATTATCTCCTCCTCGGTGGCCTGCTCTCCTGGCTTCAACACCACAAAGGCCTTGATATCCTCGCCATAAACCTCATCCTTGATGCCCACAACCCCTGCCTCAGCCACCTTGGGATGAGCCATAAGTACCTCCTCTACCTCCCGCGGAAAGATATTCTCCCCAGCCTTTATTATGAGATCCTTCTTTCGCTCAGTGATGAATATATATCCATCCTCATCCTTATAACCGATATCGCCAGTGCGGAGCCAGCCACCCTTCAAAACCTCCGCCGTCTCATCAGGCATATTCCAGTAGCCCTTCATTAACGTGGGACCCCGTAGCACTATCTCCCCTTCCTGACTAGGGGGTAGTTCGTTATCCTCCTCATCGAATATCTTTACCTCGACCCCATTCATCGGCAGACCTATAGAGCCAATCTTAACCAGCCCTCCCAATGGATTAACCGAGTTATGAGCAAATGCCTCAGTAAGGCCCCAGCCCTCATATATAGTGGCTCCGAATTTTTCCTTGAAGGCCCTGGCAGTCTCCAAAGAGAGAGGGGCAGAGCCGGAGATCCATATACCGACAGAGCTCAGATCATACTTGTCCGCTTCTGGAGACATGAGCATAAGCTGATACATCATGGGAACCGCTGGAGCAATAGCTGGCTTATATTTCTCTATCAGCCTGAAGAACTCCTCAACCTGGAACCACCTCATTAATATAATCTTTGCTCCGATAATGAAGCAGGTATTCATAGTAGCTATCCCGTAGGAATGGCACAGTGGAAGGGATATTAGCATAGGGGGCAGCTGCACGTCACCAGGCAGTTCCTGCATCTTAGCGTTGGAATAAAGAGCATAGTTGGTGTGCATGACCCCCTTAGGTCTTCCCGTAGTCCCAGCGGTGTAAATCAGGATGGCTAACTCATCGTCATCGGTTGCTACCATCTCCAGATCGTCAGAGCTCTCTTCCACAAGCTTGGGATAATAGAGAGCGTTAGGCACTTCCTTATCAATGAGAATCAGATTTGTTACCTTTGGTGCCTTTGACCTGGCCGTCTCCGCTTTTTCCAGAAAGTCTGAACTGCTGATAACTGCCACCGCCCCAGAATCCTGGTATATATGAGTTGTTTCTTCCTCTCCAATGAGGAAGTTTATGGGAACGATTACAGCACCGATCTTCCACACCGCCTGGAAACTTTGCAAAACCTCCGGGCAATTTGGAAGCTGGACAACAACCCTATCCCCTCTCTTGACCCCGATTTTCCTCAGCCCACTGCCCAGTTTCCTCGCCACCCGGTCCATCTCCACATTGGTGAACTCCTGGCCCTCAAAATCCAGACTTACATACTCACCAAACTTCTTGATATTGTCCTCAGCAACCTGCGCCACATTCATTTTTTACACCACCTTCGCAAATTACCTGGGACTATTCCCCTAAAGCTTCACTAGCTTCATAGTGTAGATTTCAGGGATCGCCCGGAGCTCGAGAAGTTGCTCCTCACTAACTGACTCATCAAGCTCAAGCACCAGGAGCGCCCGGCCCCTAGGCTCAAGCCTGCCCAATTGCATAGAGCTGATATTGATGTCGGCATTTCCCAGTATGGTACCCACCGTCCCAATAATCCCCGGACGGTCTCGATGATCACTGAAGATGAAATAGCCCCCTCTTGGCACCACATCTATCCAGTAGTTGTTGACTCTGACGATGTGAGGCTCATCCCTCATCACCGTGCCCGCCACTGTGGTAGTCTCAACGCTGGTGGTCACCTCCAGTGTTATCAGATTACCATAGTTATCACAAACAGGATCCTTATGCTCGATAACCTTCATCCCCCGCCTTTGCGCAATTATATGAGCATTAACCAGGTTAACCCGCTCCTCACTAATTTTCTCCAAAAGTCCACCGATAACCGCTGCCCTTAGCGCAGCGGTATCATAAATGGCGATCTCCCCCTCGTATTTGATGTTAATTGTGCTCATCTGCCCCTCAGCCAGTTGATAGAGCAGTCGCCCCACCTGCTGCGCCACGCCCAAAAAAGGTGCCACCACGGGACGAGTCTCTGGTGTTATCAGGGGCACATTTACGGCATACCTAGCAGGCTGACCACTAAGTACAGCGATGATCTGCTCTGCTATATCAAGAGCGATAGTCGCCTGAGCCTCGGCGGTGGATGCAGCGAGATGAGGGGTAACCAGAATCCGATCGTTCTTGAAAAGAATGCTTTCCGTTGCAGGCTCTTCGACAAAGACGTCTATCGCAGCACCTGCCACCCTCCCATCCTCAACAGCTTCAAAAAGCGCCTCTTCATCGATGACGCCACCACGGGCGCAATTGATAAACCGCACCGTTGGCTTAACCATCCCGAGTTCCTTGGCACCAATTAGCCCTTTGGTCGCCTCCGTGAGTGGCGTATGCAAGGTGATGAAGTCTGACCTCCTAAGAATGTCCTCCAATGAAACCAGTTCCACCCCTAGATTGCCCGCGTATTCGACTGAGACGAAGGGGTCATAGGCAATAAGGCGCATCTCCAGCCCCTTGGCGCGCCGGGCTACTTCAGAGCCAACATTACCCAACCCAATAATGCCCAGCGTCTTATTCCTTATCTCAATGCCCATGAAGTCCTGCCGACGCCACACACCAGACCTTAGTACTGCGCATGCCTGAGGTATATTGCGCGCCATAGTGAGCATCAAGGCTATAGTATGC
>DAOUVR010000074.1 GCA_030667555.1 Dehalococcoidia bacterium | reverse complement strand
CCCACGGACTCCATTTGTGCAATTTCATTGAGCTTATCCACCCTTCTCGCAAAACCTGCTACAACTCATCCCAATCTAGCTGACCTGGCAACGCTAGCCGCTGCCAAGACAAACCAAGACCACAGGTGAATAGCCCGTAAAAGGGCTTATGAAGCCGATCCAAAAAGAAAAAGGGCTGGGGAACAAAGTAAGCCCCCAGCCCTTCCCTATCACTGGCTATGGAGCCGGGTCATAATAGGTAATCGCCAGTTTGGGCTGCATGTTGGGTGGGCTACCCTCTGAAGCCCAGAAGCCCTTCAATGCACCCATTGTATCTTCATCAGCATCAATAAGCGCTACGCCGTGATTGGGAACAGTCCCGTCGATCCAGCCTTCAACTAGTTCAGCCTCTAGCTCCCAAAATACGAAGTCATTTGTCTCAGCGTCTGGAAGCGAGGTGCTAGCATGGACAGCAGGACTATGCGCTGGCTGGTCATCCCAGGTTACGGTGTTTTCCGCCCAGGCTCCGGTGACCTGGTAGGCATTGATCGTTGCCACGGCTAGCGATGTCGTATATAAGTACCACAGGCCGAGCTCGGCGCTGGTCACTACCGCGGTCGCTGGAATCTCCAGCGGCAGGTTGAACCGTATATAGGTTCGCGATTTCAGGCCACCGTAGTAGCCTACTTCAAGAGTGCTGACATCCCCAAAGTTGACCCCCGGGTTTACATCCATCACCCACGCGTCCTTGCCCTCGGGATGTTCCGGCTGAATAGTCAGCGTCTGGGGTGGGGCTGGGGAAAGCTCCCAGTTAACATAGGTGGTCTCGCCTGCGGCTACTGTAACCGTTTCTTCACGATCCTTACAGAATTCTGTACCGAGCTTTATTGTATGGTCACCTTCATCAATGTCAGTGATGACGAAAGGGGTGATATTGCCCGTATCTGTCCCATCGACGTAAACTGTCGCCCCTGCAGGGCTCGACTTTACATCGATCGAGCCCACTGTCACCAACACCTCTACAGTTACTGAGCAACTCGCTTCATCGGTTCCACCTTTGCCATCGGCAACGGTCACGCTGACTGCATACGTTCCCTCTGTATCAGGCACCGTCCAGTTGACCGTGCTCCCTGTCCCTACTATGCTTCCTGTTGATGGACCACTGTAGCTCCAAGAATAGGTGAGCGTGTCGCCATCTGGGTCGCTGGCAACACATGTTATGGTGGAATTTCCTCCTGGGCCCACGGTTGTAGGATCGGCGCTGAGGCTGGTGATCTGTGGGGAATTATTGCCAGGTGCGCAAGCGCCGGCGAAAAGCAACGCCACTCCGACGAGTACTAGAACCGCCCATTGACTCCATTTAGGTAATTTCATGACCTTGTACCTCCTACCTGCAACAGTCTTATAAAACCTTATCACAATTTAGTTGAACTGGCAACGCTCGCCGTTCAGTGGCGAAACCAGGGCGCCACACAAGAACAGCCAACCAAACAGCCTATGGAGCCGTGTCAAAATAGGTAATCACCAATTTGGGGCGCCGAGTTATCTCAGTGTGATGTGAGGAGTAGAAGCTCTTCCATGCTTTCACTGTGCCCTCATCAGTGTCCATCACACATACCCCCTTGTTAACAATGGAGCCATCGACCCAGCTCTGAACGAGAGCGCTAATATCCCATGATTCGAACCCCTGCGTTGCAGCAGCAGGCACATTAACAGTGCTCTCTGGCTCCGCTGCACAGCTAGGTTGATTGGCCCAATTAATGTGGTCCTCCTCCCAATCGCTTTTCACCTGATAAGCCCCTAAAAGCGTAGGTACCTCGGGGTTGGTCTCGAAATTGAACAGCACGAGAGTAGCATCCACTATTGTTGCGGCGGTAGGAATTGGGCTGAGGTCGAACTCGACATATGACCTGTAGTGTTCATCTATTATGGCGCCACCGGCACGTAAAAACCACTCACTGCCGTAGTTCTGGTCTTTCGAATCCTCATATACAAAGGCATCGTTTCTGTCACCCGCCCCAGGCTGCATTGAATGTGTAGTTTCGATAGCATAATCAAGTGTCCAGTCGACATAGGTAAACGGTTCGGCGCCAACCGTCACTGTGCCCTCCTGGTACTTGTAGTGATCATAGGTTAGCTTGAGGGTGTAGCTGCCTGGAGCAAGATCGCCAATAACACAGGGTGTTACCTTTCCTGTATCTTCACCATCGAGGTAAACATTCGCCCCTTCAGGAATAGAGGTTACGTTGATCGAGCCCAGACTAACCCCCACAGCAACACTGACGCTTTCTTCAACTGTTCCTCCCTTGCCATCAGATACGGTTACACGAATAGTGTAGGTCCCCTCTTCATTCGGTGCCATCCAGGTGACCGTGTCTCCCGACCCAGTGAAGGTTCCCTTGGTGGCTGTCCAGTCGTAGCTTAGGGTATCACCATCGGGGTCGGTGGCGACACACACTACAGTGGAACTCCCTCCCACACCTATATTGTCTGGAGTGGCAGTAAGGCTGGAAATTTGCGGGGGAGTGTTGCCCGCTCCCCCACCCCCGCAGGCACCAGCAAGAAGTAAAGCTATCCCGAGGAAGACTACAACCACCCATCGACCCCATTTAGACAATCTCATCGCTTTGTGCCTCCTTTTTGACTATTTGCTATTGTATCATGACCTAGCTGGCTGGGCAAGGAAATTGACGGCGAAACCCAAAACCCTTAGAATAACAAAGAGAATGGAAAAACAAGACTGGACCCTGGCTCAGGCGGCGACCAACTTTCTCGCCAGCTTAACCCAACAAGACAGGGAGCTTGTCCAGCAGGAGGTGAACAAGTTTGTTCGCTGGTACGGCATGGAGCGCCGCATAGATAGACTTGCCGCCCAAGAGGTAGCGAGCTACGCCGAGAGGATGGATGCTTCCTCAGCCAACGTCTCAAAAAGGCTGGAGCCGGTGAAAGCCTTCCTATCCTACGCAAAAAAAGAGGGGTTTACTCCAGCCAACCTCGCCGTCCATCTTCGAGTGAAGAAACGCTCACCTAAGCAGGGTGCCCCTAAGAAGAGACACGTTGAGAAACTCAGTTTGACTCCACAAGGTCACCAGGAGTTGAAAGATGAGCTTTCGGCACTTCATGAAGAGCGCCTTAAGATCGCCGAGGAAATTCACCTAGCGGCGGCTGATAAGGACTTCCGCGAAAACGCCCCTCTTGATGCAGCTAAGGAGCACCAAGGAATGGTTGAGGGCCGCATCAGGCAATTGGAGACAATACTCAGGTCGGCGGTGGTCACTAATAATCAAGTAAATACCACAATAGTAGCCCTGCGTACTACGGTCACCCTTCAAGCCCTACCCTCCGGCGAAGCGCTACGCTACACCCTGGTCAATTCCAGCGAGGCCAATCCCGCAAAAGGAAAGCTGTCTGTTACCTCCCCTACCGGTAAGGCGCTGCTCGGCCGAAGAATGGGAGATGTGGTCGAGGTAGCGGCGCCAGCCGGCATGCTGCGCTATCGAATAGAAATGATCGAGAGCTAAGCAAGTGATAACACTAAAGGCTAATGCCTCCAATAATCCCGACAGCACCAGATGTCATATACACTTTTCCCTGTTCATCAAATGAGCAGCCCCCTTCGCTACTGAGTGAAGCTGCTCTTTTCACCTCCTACTCGAACTTGAACCCTTTCTCGGCAAATAACCTCACACAGGCATCCACCACTGCAGGGTCATAAAGCTTACCTCTATTTAGTGAGATTTCCTCTAATGCTTTATCCAAGCCCAGGGCCGGTCTGTAAGGCCGGTGGGAACTCATAGCCTCTACCACATCGGCCACAGCCAGGATTCTTGCTTCCACAATATGGATATTCTGTCCTGTTTTGCCATGCTAGCTGCTCAGATACCAAAAGTACACCGCCACGGCTCAGCGCACAATCGGGAAATACCTGAGTTCAGGCGCGGAATACCTGAGTTTGCGCTTCGAAATACCTGAGTTCCTCTCTCAGCAACTCCAATAGGATGGGTCAACAGTGGAGGCAGACTTCTTCCATCAATGCGAAGCTACTATTCGAGGGAGGTCAGTCCTTCGCGGATGGCACATTTGGTGAGTTCAGCTACACTGTGAATGTCCAACCGCTTCATTATTTGCTGGCGGTGCGTTTCAATAGTCTTAACACTCAAGTTGAGATTGGATGCAATCTCCTTTAGTGCCCTGCCTTCAGCTATGAGCTGCAGAACCTCTCGCTCTCTAGCCGTCAAGGCGGATAAAGTGCAGTCGTCGGTCGGTGGCAGGCGATGCATGTAGTCGTCGACCACAATGCCAGCTATTCCCGGACTCAGATAGGTCTGGTCTGCGACCACGGCGCGGATCGCCCGCACCAGCTCCTCCAATGCACAGTCCTTTAATAAATAGCCCGATGCACCCGCACTGAGTACTCCGGTGACAAAACGTTTGTCGGAATGCATTGACAGGGCAAGTACCTTGACACCGGGGGCACTGGCGATGATCTGTCGAGTGGCCTCAATACCGTTCAGCTCAGGCATGGTAAGGTCCATGACGATGACATCGGGTTTTAGCTCCCGCGCCAGCTCTACCGCTGCTCGCCCATTATCCGCTTCGGCAACCACTTCCATATTGGACTCCTTCTCAAGCAGGGCGCGAAGCCCCTCGCGCATGATCCTGTGGTCGTCGGCAAGTATAACTCTCACGCTCACCTCAGTTGCCCCCTATGTTTCCTTCAGTATGTTCGAGTGGTATGACAAGAGTGACCGGCGTTTCATGGGCGGGCTTAGATTCGAGTTCACAACGCAAGTATAGCTCCAGTGTTCGTCGCGATCTTCTCACTTCATCTTCGTATACCCAATGCAACGAGCCTATGTGCCGCTCCCTACGCAGTCTGCCTCCTCGCAGTGCCGGCCATCCCTTCGTTCAAGTGGATCCGATCCGCTCCGGAGCGGATCGGACCCAAAGGAAAATACGGACGCCATCTTGCATGTTCTTTGAGGTTGATGGCATCCAGTAGTAACCTGCGGTCCAGTCCTGCAAGAACGGTATCATTTTCGCGTGCTTTGCCTTTCGTTCTTGGTGTCTCCTCCGGCATTGTCGCCTTTTTTGCCCAAGTTAATTGCCCACATTTCTACATTACATCGTGACGACTCAGTACACAATCGGGAAATCCCTGAGCTTAGCTGTAGAATACCTGATTTCAGGCTTCGAAATACCTGAACTTGTCTGGGACTAATGAGGTTGGTATCTAACACAGGTGGATGTCCCAGCAGGTCATCAGAGGTTATCCAGAGGGGTCTCCCCTTGCGGGAGTCTGGGGGTGCCCCCCACAAGTAGGGTAGGTGAAATGAAATGGAACCCACCTTCTTAAATAGACATGAAAATGGTGGGTTTCGCCCTTCCGCTGAAGGGCTGCACCCACCCTACTACTTATGCGACTGCAGTTGTGTCCCGTTAGTAAAGTGTTTGCAATTTTGCCTTCATGGTGAGTTTCGATGTATAATTCATAGCTGGGAGAGGTGTCCGAGTGGTTGATGGTGCCGCTCTCGAAAAGCGGTGTCTCAAGTAATTGGGACCGTGGGTTCGAATCCCACCCTCTCCGTGGAGAGGTGCTGGAGTGGCCGATCAGGCGCGCCTGGAGAGCGCGTGTCGCCTTTGGCGACCGTGGGTTCGAATCCCACCCTCTCCGCCAAAATGGAATTTATTAATGCAATTTCCACATGAGGTGGTATGAAAAATCAAATTAAGCAATCGCAAGTCCGTCTGTGTGGCTGTTATCGGCTATTTTTGACGGTAAATTGACTAGGCTTAGTCGGAATGAAAGGTGAAATGGAAATATGAATTCTTGGGTTAATGAGTTTTCAGTAATGCTCGTAGCCACTCCCTATGGCAGTGCCCTTTATGATGCGCAAGCCATACAAGATGAATTAGAGAAAGGCCTAAAGAACTT
>DAOUVR010000110.1 GCA_030667555.1 Dehalococcoidia bacterium | reverse complement strand
TCCTCGAAGTAATTAAGCAGGGCCATGTTGTACCAGAAGGGGAGCCCACTCCACAACAATCGGAACTTTTCCTCGGGGACTATGCCGATCTTATTCTCGATGCGCTCCGAGACCTCGTCGTGCAGCCGCTGGTAGAACTCGTCACATTCCTTGGTGCCCGCCATGTACATTCCAGGCCACACTATGGTGTAAGCATCTCCTGCACCCATAGGCGAGGGGACAGCCTTCCTCATTTCAAATATCTTAACCTGTATGTCATGGGAGCGACGGGCAAGGTCCAGCTTTTCCCTCAGCTTGTCTCGGTCAAGCTTCGTCCCTGTCTGCTCCTCGATGAAGGCAACGAAGTCCTCAAGTTGCGATTCGGAATAGATAACGTTGACATCCTCTGTACAGCCTCCCTGGGGCTGGTACGGGGCATCAAGAACGTAAAGAGGCAGGTTAAGATTGCGGCTCATAGTGGCAAACCACCCCATCCGCGAGTCACAGCTATAGCTGTTCGCCACCAGGAAGTCGGGCTTGGCTATCCCGCCGTACGGCGCCTCCGGCGCTTCTTCTCCCCCCAATAAATAGCCCATGAGGATTCGGGCGTAGCCACACACGTCCTGGCTAAAGCCAGCCCTTTCCCCGGCACGGCAGAACCCGGAGGACAGCCGCTTGGCAGCGCACACAGTGGCGTAGTTCTCCAGGTACACCGCGTTTACGTCCATGGCCTCCAGTATCTCCGAGGGGATGCCGTTGCTGCACCAAGCCACCTTCCGATCCGCACCTTGCTGTAATGACTCGGCATAGTACTTCTTACGCAGCGCCGCCACCTCGAGAGTGGTCTGAAGATGTTTCTTGGCACTGGTTGACGTCACCATATCACTTACTCCTTCCCCAACATAATTCTTTCCCGAGCAAATAGAGCGGCTCCCAATGCTCCAACTATCTGAGGCTCCTCGGGCAACAGAGCACTTAATCCAACCCGCTCCTCTATCTTACGCACCACCGCTATATTCTTGCCTATGCCCCCGGTTATCACCAGGTCGTGTTCTACCCCCACTCCACGCAGCAGATTGTAGACCCTGGCGGCTATGGCGCTGTGGAGCCCGGCGAGCACGTCCCGCCTGTCTTCACCCTCCCGCACCAGGGATGTAACCTCGGACTTGGCGAAAACAGCGCAGGTGCTGTTGATTCTCACCTCGGCCCTGGCGTCCAAAGATAGTTCACTCAGCTCATCCAGGGAAAGCCCCAGCACCCGGGCCATCAGTTCCAGGAACCTTCCCGTGCCTGCGGCGCACTTGTCGTTCATGGTGAAATTCTCCAGACGCCCCGCCGCATCGCACCGGATCGCCTTGCAGTCCTGACCCCCCATGTCCAGTATAGTCCTGGCCGATGGGAAAAGCCAGTTCGCCCCACGGGCGTGGCAGCTTAGCTCGGTAACCGTTTCCTGGGCGAAGGGAACGATTACCCTTCCATAGCCGGTGGCAACGATGTATCCTATCTCTACCACAGATAGTTTCGCCTTCTCTAGTGCCTCGTCCAATGCGCGGCGCGCCGAGTTTGCGCTCTCCGCCCCGGTGGCGATGAGGCTGTGGCATAAGACTTCGTCGCCGTCAAGGAGCACCGCCTTCGAGGTGGAAGACCCTATATCTACCCCAGCTACTATAATTCCTCCCACGTCAATTACCATGTTAACAGCGCAGCACAAATTGTCAACAAAATAGGTGTTGCATGCATGTCGTGAGGGGATGGCTTCACAGTTGTTAGAGCCGGTGCTACAATACAGCATCGGTCGCTACCGCGAAGTAAAGCACTTAGCTTCAGGATCTGTGAGAGAGGTAATAATTGGCTTTGTTCATCACCTTTGAAGGCGGGGAGGGCTCAGGCAAGAGCACACAGGCGAAAGCACTATACAAGCGGCTCTTGAGTCTGAATATCCCAACCCTACTGACGCACGAGCCCGGGGGTACGCCCCTGGGCAATAGCCTGCGGCGCTGGCTCAAGGACAAGGAGGAGATCGACCCAAGGACCGAGCTTCTGCTTTTCAACGCCTCCCGCGTTCATCTTGTCTCTCACGTAATTCGCCCCGCGCTGGAAAAAGGAACCACGGTTATCTGCGACCGCTTCGCCGAATCCACCATCGCCTACCAGGGCTACGGTCGCGGCCTTGATTTGAACCTAATCGAAGCTGTGAACAATACTGCCACTCAGGGGCTGAGGCCCGACCTTATCGTCTTTCTGGATATCCCTGTGGACCATGGGCTGGCCCGAAAAGGACGGCGCGACCGCTTTGAACGAGAGGAAATCGCCTTTCACCAGCGGGTAAGAAATGGCTACCTGGAGATGGCACGAAGGGAGCCCGAGCGTTGGCTGGCTATCGATGGATCATTGCACAGGAGGAAAATCCAGCGCCTCATCTGGGAGCGGGTGGAGCCACTCCTAAAGCCTCGCTAGTATCTCCTCTCTGGTCTGCAAATTGATGAACTTAGTCAGCCAGGATATGACGGAAAAGGCCCGCGTTCAATCATATGCTAAGCCATCATGGCTCGTCTCGTATCCGCAAGTCACCAAAAACAATGGTTGCATTGATATTCAGTGCCTTAGCTGCATCTGGAGAGGGCTCTTCCCCACGCCGCTTCACCCGCCGATCGCCGAATACCGACACCCCTTTAAGGTTAACCGACAGGCCTTCTGGTATGATAACCCTGGTATCACCGAATACGGAGACTATCCTAAGGTTGTTAACCTCTTCCATCTCAGCCTGCCTGAAATCAATTCTGCAGTCACCGAAGACGACAGTCACAGAGTTATACCGGTCAGGGCGCCAAGGTCCTTTACCAATCCTAACATCTCCGAAAACTACTGTCCTGTGCATCGATTATACCCCCTTCTGTCCTAGTCAAGGCGGTACCCTCTTCAAATCACAATTCATAATACCCGATAGTCGCTGAGTTAACAATCAAGATTTCATACAGGCACCAGTAAGCCGAACCTTTAGGCCCTCTTAACGTAGTTACGATTTGGGTTAGCAGCGATCGCCCGCCTCGACTGCATTCTTTATTGGTTGACCTTACCAAAAGTAAGCGGGAATCCAGATGAGTATCCCCTCTGGCGGGGGCTTGGGGTGTCACCCAGAAGTGCATTTCATGGCGGGCGGATGGTCTAAAATCCTCCCTCTTTTGACATGATGGAACTAGAGCGAGGGGGACTCACTCTCACCCTTCGACAAGATCAGGGCGAACGGAACAATTACTCAAAAGCAGTGAGTCCATCCCCGTTCGTGGTGAGCCTGTCAGGGTCTACACTGTTTTGTGTGAAATAGGGTAGTTGAAAGCACCCGCTGACCTTTGTAGCCTTTGGGTAAACCAAACTCAAAGCAAAGGAGGTCAAGACGGGTGCGAGATGATTGTATCGCAGTCCTTCCGCAGAAGGATTAGGATTGCCACAACTGAAGATCCTGTGGCAAAGAGAGTTGGAAGGTCATTTTGAGGTCACGGTAATCTATCGCCGGGTTGAGGCCACCTGTCCCCGATGTGGAAAGGTCACCACCAAGGAACATGATAGGAGGAAGCAGCGCAAAAAGGACAGGAGATTGAGAGCCTAGGTGGTCCTTCGATGGAAGGACTGATACTAATGAAGAGACGCTTCAAGTGTCAGTTGTGTGGCAAGGTATTCACCGAGCCAGATGGGGTCTTTGGTCTCAGGAGGCGGTCCAGTTGCAGGTTCAGGGAATATCTGGGGCAGGAGGCACTACATCAGGCGGTGAAAAGGACAGCGCGGAAGGAGAGGGTTGGGGAGGGATTAGTGAGGAGATGCGGTCGCCTAAGGCGACTAGGGAAAAGACTTGAAGCAAATGGAGCGAAACAGACACCACAGTTTATTGGTCTGGATGAATTCTCAGTGAGGGGGCGGCGTCTATATCACACAGCCATTTGCAACCTGGTGGAGGGAGAGGTAATGGAGGTGGTAGAGGGGCAGGGGCAGCAGAGGGTGAGAGAGTATCTGGAAAAACTTCTACAACCGGAGAGAGTAAAGGGAGTGGCGATGGATATGCACGAACCTTTCCGTCAGGCAGTCCAGATATGCCTACCCCAGGCAAAGGTAGTGGTGGATAAGTTTCACCTCATCAGGCATATCAATGATGCCCTGGACAAGGCGAGAAGCAGGATACAGGGAGGGAGAGGGAAGGGGAAGAGAAGGGACCTATTCAAGAGTAGATATACTCTGCTCAAGGGAGCTGAGAGACTTGCAGATTGGGAGAAGGAAAGGCTAAATCGGCTGTTCTACCGTTATCCTGAGTTGAAGAAGGCATGGGTGTTCAAGGAGAGCTTCAGGGCATGGTATAGAGAAACAGATAGGAGCAGGGCTGAGGAAATGCTGGGTCTATTGGAGGAGCAGATAGCAAATGACTCTCTCCCGGAGTTTCACAAGCTTCTACACACGTTTACCAATTGGAGAGAGGAGATTCTGAACTACTTCGACTACCGGCTAACCAATGGCTTTGTCGAGGGAAAGAATAACCGCATTAAGACCATAAAGAGGATGGCTTATGGCTACCGCAATATGGATAACTTCCGAATGAGGATATTGGCAACTAACCCAGGCTGTGAGGTCAGAGTTTCACACTTATTGACGTAGAACCAACGAGTACAGGGTCTTGACAAGGAAT
>DAOUVR010000044.1 GCA_030667555.1 Dehalococcoidia bacterium | reverse complement strand
CCCCAGAAGTACGTATCAGAGGGTGAGGCTCCACCGACTACGGAACCAGTACATCAGCTTGAATGAATGCCAGGTAGTATGCTAAGATACTACGTGTAGACGGCGCAAGATGAAGTACTCCCTTGGTATAGATATTGGCTCGGTCAATGCTAAACTGGTCCTCATCGACGAAGGCCGTAGTATAGTTAGGCTTGACACCGAGAAGATTACCTCTAGCCCTAATGCTGCGGTCGCCTCACTTATTTCAAGGCTGGGCCAGGAGTTCAGCTTTGAAGATATCGTCACCGCTGGCGTATCTGGCTCTGGTAAAGGGGTGATACCCAAGGAGCTGAACTGGTCGGTATATAGCAGCTCGCTGGCGATAGCTTCAGGACTTCTTCATTCTCATCCAGATGCGAAAACCATCCTGCAGATTGGCGGCCAGACATCGCTGGTAATAGAGTTCGAGGATGGGCTGAGAAAACCATGGAAGGTGGAATCAAACCCCCTTTGTGCTGCGGGGACGGGAAGGTTCCTCGAACAACAGGCGTACCGCATTGGCATCAGCCTCGAAGATTTCGCCCGCCTGGCGCTGGAGTGTGAAGAGAGTCCCCCACGGATAGCCGCCAGGTGCAGCGTATTTGCCAAGACCGACCTTATCCACCTTCAACAGAAAGGCGTACAGATGGCGGATATGCTTTATGCCCTATGTGAAAGCATCGCCAGAATGGTCGCCTCACTAAAGAAAGGGGTTTTCGAGGAGCCGGTCTATTTTGTTGGTGGCGTGGCTGCCAATAGTGCCATCCTGAGGTCGCTCAACGAGGCGGTCTCGGCAAGAAATAAGCATCAAGTGGATGTTATCATCCCCGAAAATTATCGCTACATCGAGGCTTTGGGTTCAGCCTTGCTTGCGATGGACAGCGAGAAGACTTCCACAGTGACCCTTCTACCCCAGGCAGATGTCAAACAACGCTATTTTGAAACGCCGAGGCTGGAAAAAGTTACCCAGCATGACGGCTGGACGGCACTGAAAATTGAGGGGCCGTTTACCGGCTATCTTGGGGTCGATATTGGCTCCACCAGCACCAAGGCGGTCATACTTGACGAATCGGGCACAAAGGTGATGGCGAAGAACTACCTCATGACGGCGGGAAGGCCTGTCGAGGCGATCAAGGAGGTTTTTCGCAACCTGTTACCAGACATCGTGGATAATGCCAGGATAGCCGGGGTAGGCATTACCGGCTCGGGGAGATATCTGGTTGGCAGCTTTGTTGGCGCTGACTTGATAAAGAACGAGATTACGGCACAGACGAGAGCTGCAGCCGATATAGACCCTGAGGCAGATATTATCGAGGTTGGTGGCCAGGACTCGAAGCTTGTTATCAAGCGAAACGGCGTTGTTGTCGATTACCAGATGAATAAGGCATGCGCCGCGGGGACAGGCAGCTTCATCGATGAGCTGGCCGAACAGCTCGGTGTTCATGTTCAAGACGGGGAGTTCGCCACCTTGGCATTTGAAGCGCCACATACTATCGACCTGGGTTCAAGGTGTGCCGCTTTTATGGGGCAGGCGGTCGCTTCAGCGCAGCAGGAGGGTGTGCCCATAGAAGTGATAACCGCCAGCCTGTCCAACTCGATTGCGGCAAACTACCTCTCCAAGGTACTGGGCAACAGGAAGCTGGGTGACAAGGTAATACTCACCGGAGCGGTATTCTATAACGATGCCGTTGTTTCTGCGTTTCAGCGGGCACTTGAGGGAAAGACCACAATCGTGCCGGAACACAAAGAGGTCAGCGGGGCAATAGGTGCGGCGCTTCTGGCGAAAGAGGAGCTTGGTGGCAAGGGCTCCAAGTTCAAAGGATTTCAAAACGTCATTGATAGCAATCCTAAGATTACCACCTTCACCTGCAAGATATGCGACATGAATTGCACCATAAGCCGAATGGAGATACCTGGCGAGAAGCCCACTTTCTACGGCAGCAGGTGCGACCTGTTTGACAGCACCATTAGCCGGGAAAAGATGGAGACCGCTTTCGACGAGCGCGAGAAGCTGCTGTTCAAAGAATACAGGGAAAAGGACGGCACAGGACCCACCGTCGGGATTCCTAGAGCGCTCATAGTATATGACTACGCGCCAATGCTTATCGCTTTCCTCAATGCGCTGGGGGTAAATGTTGTCCTTTCCAGCAAGACCACCAAGCAAATCATGGAGCAGGCCGTCGAGCTGAGCTATACCGACAGTTGTTTCCCTATTAAGGTGCTGCACGGGCATGCGGAAAGCCTCAAAGATGCTGACTTCATTCTCTGCCCCAGTGCCATCCGCATGGGCGTCAAAGAGGGGGATGAAAACCAGAAGTATACCTGTCCCTTGGTGCAGGCATCCCCGTATATCATACGTCAGGCTCTCGACCTGGGTAAGGAGCTACTGATACCGACGATTGACTTCAGCAGGGGCGACGACCTGACCATCAGTAGCTTTGCCGACTGTGCAGTACAGATGTGGTTCAGCAGGAGAGAGGGGAAGAAGGCTGCCCTTGCCGGCATTAAGGCGCAACGAGAATTTGAAGCGGCGGAAGTGGAGCTGGGAGAGAGGCTACTACAGCAAATTCATGACAATAACCAGCTGGGTGTGGTGATACTTGCCCGCTCGTATATGTCGCAGGATTCGGGAGCGAACCTCGGCATAGCTGAAAAGCTTGCCCAGCTTGGTGTCGTGCCGATACCTCTTAGTTTTCTGCCGCTCGATTCGGTAAACGTCTATGAATACTCAGACCGGCCGTACTGGTTCTACGAAAGCAAGCACATCGCCGGCAGTGCCATAACTGAGCGAGACTCATCCCTGTATGGGCTGCTGCTGACCAACTTTGGGTGCGGTCCCAACTCCTTCATAATCAACATTGTTGAAGACATCATGGGAGGTAAGCCTCTGGGTCAACTGGAGATCGATGAGCACGCCGCCGAGGCTGGCATTGTTACCCGCATTGAGGCCTTCGTCGATACCATCAAGGCATTTGCCCGTTCCACAGGCCAGGCCAAGGGCTGGGACAAGAGCGCTTACCGCTCGGCCCCGGTGGCCTTGACCTCAGAGAAAACAATTCTGATACCGAGGATGGCGCCCGGCGCCGAGGCATTCGCAGCGGCGATGGAAGCCTTCGGCGTCAGGGCCTCCGTGCTTCCCCCTTCAAATGAGCAGTCCCTCCTCTATAGCAACAAGGTAACTCGGGGAACGGAGTGCTTGCCATATCGGGTGACCCTCGGCGATTTCTTGAGGTTCTTCCACGAGAACGGTGGCGATGACCTGAAGCATGTCGAGGGATTCGTGCCCAGCGCCTTCGGGCCGTGCCGCTTTGGCAAGTATGTTGTGGAGCAGGCCAGGATACTGAGGGAGATGGGTTTTGACCTTCCGATGCGCACCACCGTGTCGAACAATGCATATCGCGACATGGGCCTTGGTCCCGCATTTGAGCGCCTGGCATGGAGGGGCCTTGTTGCCTTTGATTACCTGCAAAGACTTCTCTGTCGCACCCGCCCCTACGAAAAGTCGCCAGGTACTGCGGACGAACTGTTCGAGGAATACACCGCTGGAGTTGCCGACCGCATGCGCAAGAGGGAGGACTTTGGCGATGTCCTGAGGGATGCAGTTTCTGCATTCGGCGCTGCGATTGACCCTGAGAAGCCCAAGCGGCCGCTGGTGGCGATTAACGGTGAGATCTTCTTGCGGTCTAACGAGTTCAGCAATAGCTATCTGGTGAGAGAGTGTGAGAAGGCGGGGCTTGAAGTTATCGTCTCGTCCGTTGGTGAGTGGATTAAGTACATCCAGCACCGCAACATTGAGGACGGTATGTGGGACAGGAATGTCAAGAAGGTCATTTCTGGTTTAATACGGAAGCGCCTGCTGAGGACCGATGAGGAGACAGTGGCTGCTGCCTTCGAGGGCTTGCCTCATATGGGAGAGCCTTCAACAAAGGAGATACTGTCGTACTCTGCCGAATACCTCTCTCCCAAGTGTGGTAGCGAGGCGGTGCTCAGCATAGGGACCGGGGTTGAATGGATGGAGAACCCCCGCTTTGCCGGTATCATATCGGTAATGCCGCATGGCTGCATGCCCGGGGGCATTGTAGCTGCCATATCCGAGAAGTTCTGCGCTGCATACGGGAAGCCCTGGATTAACCTTACCTATGATGGCTTTTTGGAGACAAACAACCTGGAAAGAATCAACAACTTCGCCGAGATCATAAGATTCGTCAGCGCTACCGATAGCCGGGCCAGCACCCCGGGCTAGGGTAGACAAGCTACGCTGTGTCGGTGGGGTGGCCGACCACGCTCATGTAGACAACGCTTTCCTCAACCCCGTCCACGTCCAGTATCTGATTCACGTCATCATCAAACAGGGCGCCGACCTTGCAACTCCCCAACCCAAGGCTGACCGCCGACAGCGCCAGGCTATGTCCGATATGCCCGGCGTCAAGATAGACGTACCTGTAGGCGCGCTGGCGGTACTTGCATTTGGACCGGTTGAAGATGGCTGTCCAGACAAACACCACTGCGGCATCGGCGCAGACTCTCTGTCCCAGTGCCGCCAGAGTAATTTCGCGTCTGCAATCTCCTGTCCGTATCTCTTCCAGGGCATGCTCTCGTATCGCATAGTGGTATACACCTGGCGCCAACCCTTCTACGTTGTGAACAACTAGATAGGTCTCGACGGGATAGAGTGCACCAGCCGATGGGACAGTGCGGAATTCATGTCCACGTTCTATCCTTTGAACGCCATTTGAAGCCCATAACAGGTACGATAACTGTTCCAAAGTGAGTGGTTGCTTCGTAAAACGACGAACGCTCTTACGCTGTCGCAGCACCTCGTCCAGGGTGAGGACTGACTTGGACCCAGGGGTGGGTAGTTTTATTCTGTTGCTGCCAGGATACTCCTTGTACGGTTCCGGGATAGTAACCCGCTCGAAAAGCCCCTTCTCCCTCTGGTCGCGATGGTACTTGGTGTCTTGCTGAAAGGTGTCGCCCACTCCGCCGAGCATATGTGCACCTCCTCCGTCAGATGGTATATTCTACCCCATTCGGTCAAGGCTATGATAGCAACGACCGTGACTGGCTGGGTCGGGCGACCTGACCAGCAGTGTTGTGCGGTTCACATGGATGGGTGACACTTACTGGCGATCGGGAGGCTTGCGCAGAACTGTATTGCCGTTCCCGTATGGTGTTCAATTGAACGCCCCTACCTGGTTGAAACCACTTTGGGGCGTCGTCTCATCTTACCACGGGCGAATGAGCTTTCCGTCCCACGGCTTCGGCCACCGCGGCAATGTCCTTCATCAGCTCGGCAAACTCAACGGTCGATATTGTCTGTGCAGCATCGCTGATGGAATCCGCAGGCGAGTAGTGCGTTTCCACAATTATCCCGTCGGCGCCGCAAGCGATCGCCGCCAGGCTCATCGCTGGCACCAGACGGGCGCTGCCAGTGCCGTGGCTGGGGTCGACAATGACCGGCAAATGGGTCCGCTGTTTCAGGTAAGGGACTGCGTTAAGGTCCAGGGTGAAGCGCAACTCGTTTGTCAGCCCCCGGATACCGCGCTCGCACAATATCACCTGCTCGTTGCCTTGCGCCATAATATACTCCGCCGCAAGCAAGAACTCCTTATAGCTGGCGGACAGACCTCGCTTGAGCAGCGCTGGCTTGGGTGACTGCCCCACCTCATTTAACAGGGGGTAGTTCTGCATGTTTCGGGAGCCTATCTGCAGGCAATCGGCGTACTCGGCAACTAATTCAACATCCCGGGGGTCAACGACCTCGGTGACAACCTTGAGACCCGTCTCAAGCGAAGCGGCACGCAAATGCTCCAGCCCGGCCTTGCCCAGGCCCTGGAAATCGTAAGGGGACGTTCTCGGCTTGAAGGCGCCGCCGCGCAGTACGGTAGCACCGGCACCTTGACCTCATGGGCGATCCGCAGCATCTGCTCGGCGCTCTCCACGGAGCACGGTCCAGCCATCACCACCAGTTCGATCAGGCCCACTTTAACTCCGTCGATATCCACCACCGTCCCTGCCGGCCTGTATTCGCGGCTGGTCAAGTGACGCGACGCCCGGCGCATGCTCAAATCAGCAGGCCTGGCGGACACTACCTCTTCGGTTCTACTACTCTGGTCCAAATCGATTTTCATTGTCATACCCCCCCCAAAAAATATACATAAAAAACCCTCCCGCCTGGGAGGGCTTTCCGGTTGCTAGAAATGCTGTTCGCTATTTAGTCTTAGCTCAATACCCTCCCCGGCGCGCGCGAACGCGTGCTAAACCAATACCAAAAATAGAAATCGTAGCGGTTTCCGGTTCGGGTATTCATTTCGACCCTCAGTGTGGAATGATACCATAGACAGGAGGAGGCTGTCAATACCCTGGAGCGTGTCTTGCAACTAGTGGTCCAATACCTTAGCTCCGCAGGCTTGGGTAAGGCCTTCACTTGTCTCTCTGAATGCGGTCGGCCACTTGCCGGGGGGCAAGTTTCCAGAATGGCCCTCATTGCACCACGTTTGGCGCTCTATTCTGAATAACCCTCGAGCATTTCTTTTCGCAGGGAATCTTCTTCAGCATCACTAAGAGCCCGCCCGTATTCGTACACTGCATCCTCCCAATCCCCGTACATGGGATTAGGTAGTATGATGAACCTACTGCCAAACTCGTCTTTCAAGGAGTCGACCTCAGCGGCTCGATCTGGAACCAACTTGTCCTGAAATACATCCGCAAAATCATTAAGATTGTCCCCAATCAAGAGAATGATTTCGTAATTCTCCGCTATGGCCTGCCTTCTGCTTTCTTTACTGGGCCCCCCTTCTCTTAGATATACGTGGTCGTCATCAGCGTATGGAAACCCAACGCTAACGAGGTTCTCTATTGTTGTTTCTCTCTGCGCTTCGAAGCGATTAGATACGTAGAAAACTTCAACGCCACAGGATGCAGTGTAGTCCAGGAACTCTTTGGCTCCCGGAAGTGGTTTCGCCTCTACCAGGTCCATCCATTCCAGCCAGCAGGTTGCAAAGTCTTTATCGGTCTTGATTAACTCGGCCCGGCACGGGCTATTGTCCAGAACGGTCTCAGCAATATCGACTATAACAGCGAGCTTTTCATCGCCTGTATGTGATTGAAGAGCCTCATCGAGTTTCATTTCGGCCAGGTTAAAAGCTTGATAATAAAGTGCTTGAGCTTCAGCCGCAGTCTGGAACCATAAGACGGCCATAACATAGTGTCCATTCTTGTCGTACTCCACCGTTTCCCCGTTGGTTGCCTGCTCGGTTGATGAACAGCCTGTCATTAGTAAACTGGTAACTATGGCGGCGATTACAAGGTAGCTTATTTTGGTAGACGCTTTCCATTTGATCATTGGTGTTCCCTCCTGAATTTGTAACAGTTTGGCCCTATAAACGATAGATGCTTCCGATTATTCATTCTACCTCATTTGATCAAAGAGAAGTAGGGTGGGTGCTGCCCCAAAGGGGCAAACCCACCGCCTTTATTTACGGTGGGTTTCGCTACGCTCCACCCACCCTACTGTAAGTGCCCTGGCGCTTGACTCGCTGCACAGCGCAAGGTTGCGCTATCGGGATTTGCTTGCTATCATCTTCTTAGGTACTCAATATGGCATTAGAGGCAAGATGCAGAACCACAGCCATGGCTATCATGCCTCATACCAATATTGAGGAAGCGCTTGAGCTTGTCTTCAGTTTGGACATTCCTTTTTGGCCGCAGCTTCCCAGGATAAGCTTTTATGAAGATATGTATGCCCAGGCATCGGAGAATTTCCCCGGAATAGCCGTCGACATTGAAAACGAAAAGCTCCTCTTCGATACAGCCAGGTTTCAGCAAGAGCTTGGTGACTACTCCGAGACGATGGACCAAACTGAAACCTTCGCCTTAAGCCAGCGGTATTCAGCGGTCTATCACAAATTCTTGGACAGAGACCTCCGGGGCTACCATGCCATCAGAGGGCAGGTCGCTGGTCCGGTAAGCCTTGGCTTCAGCGTGCTTGATGAGGACCGCAAGCCGATTATCTACAACGATGAAGTAAGGATTCTCCTGTTCGACTTTATTCAAAAGAAAGTGAACGTCCAGTACCACGAGCTTAGAGAGAAGAACCCAAATGCCTTTGTCTGGCTGGATG
>DAOUVR010000024.1 GCA_030667555.1 Dehalococcoidia bacterium | reverse complement strand
TGAGCTTTTTTCTGTTCTGGGAGAAGATAGAAACATCTGGGTGGACGAACTGGGGCTGGCTGAGGTGGCAGAGGAGGTTATCTTCTTTGCTAGCCTCAATGAGGGGCCGCAGTTCACCGGAACTGAGGTTCTGGATGCTGCTTTGCGGGATAGGTTCTATACCATTCGACTGGATTACTTGCCTCCGGCGACTGAGCAAGAGGTGATAGTTCTGAAAACAGGGGTCTCTGAAGAGGATGCAGATAAGATTATCAGGGTTATACATCGCTTACGAAATGACCCTCGGAACCCGCTGGCGATATCTACCCGACATAGTTTAATGGTAGGTGAACTGGTAGAAACGGGGGCTAGTTTAAAAGAGGCTTTTACCTTCACTTTACACATTAGCAAGGACGCATTGGAGTCCTGCCTGGTAGCCCTTCATTTTGGAATCGGTGAAACCGAAGCAGATAGTGAGGAATATGAGCTATTCTGAATACTGGAGGGTGAACAAGTCTGTAATTGATTACATAGAGCTGGCGAACGCTCTGCGGGCTCTGCGCAAAATAGCGGCAGTGATGGATGTGGATGCTGAAGTTGTGTGGGCGGGGATGCCTTGTAACGCTAGCAAAAAGATAGAGTTGCCAGCCGTCTTAGCCAAGGGAGATTATCCAATTCCAAGCGAGAAGATGGACGTGCTCGTAGGATTGAATGTGCATGAGTCACTGCATTACCTGGAGGATAGCGAGCACGCCTGGGGTTATTTGTCTCATACGTTCCTTGGAATGAACGATAAAGCCCTCCTTGGTAAGCTTTTTGAGGCAGGCGAGGATATACATGTAGATGGCACTGCCATCAGAAGAGGAGTCCCGGGGAAATATGTCCAGAAGTCACGAGCCTGGTGGAAGAAGAATTACCAGGAAGATTTTATCGCTGGTCTGGCTAATCCAGAGGGATTGTTTGGAATCTGGACATATCTGGTTTTGGACGAGGTTTTCGCACAGATGAGCTCGCAAGAGATGGAAAACCTGCTGCAGCTTTCCTGTGAGTGCCTGGAGACAGCGGACTGTGATGCACTAGTTGAGTCCCTCTGTAGCGGCAAGAAGTTGACGATGCTGCAGGTGCTCGGTACCATGCTGAGCATGCCTGAGGACTACATGGAGGCTTTGCAAATGCTTCTCAGGAAAACGCCAGAGATTGTGAACGCTGATGCGATAGGCAGGGCTCTATGTTACCGGGAACTGTGGAAAGCGTTAGAGAAGCATTTTTCAGATTGGGAAGCTAAGATGAAGGCGGCAGAGGCTGCGGGGGAGCTAACGGAGCCTAAGACCTTGGCCGGATCTTCAGAAGGGGATGAATCTAGGATCTCTACGGAGCTTGCTGAGGCAATACAGCAGGCTGTCGCCAGCGAAGCTGAGGAGGTCACAGAAGCTATCAAGGCTGCCTTGAAAGCTGTGGGCGCGGCTGATGAGGCGCAATACCTTTTTCCTGCAATCTTCGAGAATGCTCTAGAACCCCTTGAAAAAGACCCCAATCTGGACGTTGTTCGGAGCCTAACCGAAATATTTCGTCTCTGGCTTGAGGAAACCTTGCGTATAAACCGCGGGTTGGACGCCGGGAAATTGGATCATAGAAGGCTCCATAGAGCCCCCACTACCGGCAGGATCTTCAGACAGAATGAGTATCATAGGGAGAACTACGTCTGGAATATCATTGTTCTTATCGATGCTTCTGGTTCAGTAGGTTGGTTCTGGGACCAGATAAGAGGCATTTACAGTGCACTTGCGGCATCCCTGAGAGGGGAAAATATAAGGCTGGAGATACTGGGCTATAGGGAGGCGACGGATACCTGTCAAATTAAGAATCTTTTCCATAGTAATAGGCTGTTCACTATTGAGCCTGAGGGTGATACGCCGACGGGGGAGGCAATAATAGCTGCAGCATTAAGGATTCCTTCCGGGGGTCAGAATCTTATCATACACATCACCGATGGGCTTAAGAATATTGGTCTTCCTATTGAACATGCTTTGAACTATTGCCAACTACGAGGGGTCGATTTGGTAACCCTCGGTGTCGGCCAAGCAGGGAGGGCCTTCAGTCCGTATGGGGATAGCTTTGAGATGCTGGGTTCCTCCGTGGAGAAACTCCCTCACGGAGTGGGAGCTTTACTCAAGAGAAAACTGGTAAAGAAACGGTAGAGAATAAGTTGTGGGCGTGAAAGTATGGGTATCCGGTTCTCTGCGCCAGGCTGGTGAGGGTAAGGTGGAGACGGAGGTAGTAGCCAGGGATATCGCTGGCTGTCTTGACGAATTAGAGATTCAATTCCCCGGCTTGAAGGCGCGGTTGTATAAGGATCAGGGTGAGCTGCACCGTTATGTTGATATCTACGTAAATGGTGATAATATGCGCTCTCTTCAAGGGCTGGCTACCCCGTTAAAAGACGGTGACGAGGTGAATATTCTACCCGCTTTTGCCGGCGCTTGAGCGAGTGCAGACGATCGCCTGGCGTGCTTTGCACGCTTGTTTTCCAGTTGCACCCCTTTGGCCCCTGCCCAATATATCTAGTAAAAGAAGGACGATCGATATCCCATCTTTGTCAAGGTTTTGCTTTGTTATCTTTGAAAGGTCATAGCTATCGGAGTTCGTGTTAGGCGAATGCTTACTGAAGACGAGAAAAAGAGGTATGATAGGCAGATAAGGATTTCTGGCTTCGGTGTAGAAGGGCAGGAGAAGCTCAAGAAGGCCAGGGTGCTTATTGCTGGGGTTGGGGCGTTGGGGACAGCGATATCTACCTATTTGGGAATAGCTGGTGTTGGGTGTCTACGAATTGTTGATGGGGACGTGGTAGAGTTGAGCAACCTGAATCGACAGATCCTTCATTGGACCACGGATATAGGCAAGAAGAAAACTCAGTCAGCAGAAGAGAAACTTCAGGAGGCAAATCCCTGTATTACGGTGGAGGCTATAGCGGAGACTATTAGCGAAGATAATATTCTCAAGCTTACAGCCGGCTGCGATTTAATCATGGATGCCGTGGACAATTATCAGACCAGGTATTTGTTGAATAGGGCTGCCCTGGAGAGAGTTATCCCTTTCATTCATGGTGGTGTTTACGGGATGGAAGGAATGGCGACCACGATAGTCCCGGGGCAAACAGCTTGCCTGAGATGTATTTTCCCTGAGCCTCCCCCTCCAACGACTATCCCTGTATTGGGCGTTATCCCGGGGATTATAGGTTGCCTCCAAGCCACAGAGGCGGTAAAGTATATCACCGGAATCGGAGAACTGTTGACTAACAGGCTATTGGTATTTGATGGTAGCGATACAAAGTTTAGAGAGGTCAAGCTTGAGCGTGATCCTCAATGTCCTGATTGTTCATCACTGAAGTAGCCGGTAGGCAAGGATCGGCGAGGAACTAAATCCCGGTCAAGGCTCAACTGTAATAGGAGGTGAGCGAGATGATCTTAGATGACCCGCAAGTCCAGTTTGTGATGTTGTTTTCCCATGAGACCTACTACGGTAATGACTCTGCCGCATATATAAGGTACAGGGGAATACGGCTGACAAACAAGGAGTATCTGGAGCATTGGGGCAAGCTGATCGTATTGGATGAAAAGGAGAATCTTGAGAAGCTGGCTGAAAAACTCGATGGCCTTGTTGAGCGGGGGATTATCCCTTGTATCAAGTACGATCGAATGCCACTTAAAGAATTTGATATGAAAGAGTGCGTGATGTGTGTTTTTTGTGATGATAGGCAGAAGGACGAGATATCGGAGATTCTGGCCAGTCTCGGAGTGACGACAAGGGCATGGGTTCCCGAAAAAGATGTGATCGAGGGGTGGAGTCCCGGTGGTATGTTCCTGGAGAAGTGGATCGAAGCAATGGGTTATGAAGGTGAGATGGCTGATGCGGTTAGAGAGGATTCTCGCCGCATAATGCAGCAGGCATTTGGCGATGAAGATGCCCCAGCAAATGGATGGGACCAGTGGGGGACGAGTTTCGAGTAGAGAGCGCTTCAACGATAGGCGCCTGCTGTCGAGCAGGTTTATCATAAGATAGGTGATGAGGGAGAGGGATGAGGTGTTTGAGGGTCCTTAGCCGCTTCCTTTGTTGATACAAATTATCCTCGGCATATTTCGTGCCCTTTTATCACGGCTTACAGTTCCTTCCAATCGTCTTCAGGATGTACTATTTGTAGATGTGTCCCCCGATATAATCGGGGGCAGGGTTCTGGGGGTGTCCCCCAGTTGACCAGAATGCCCTGAGATGCAACAATGGAAGCAGCCCTCACTTGTCAGGGCGGGGTAGTCGTAAGATGATTCCGACCAAACTATCGCTCAGAAACTTCATGTGCTATGGCGATAATGTCTCGCCTCTCGATTTCCAGGGGCTTCATGTAGCCTGCCTCTGCGGTGACAATGGCAATGGGAAGTCAGCGCTCCTCGATGCTATAACATGGGCGCTGTGGGGAAAAGCAAGGGCAAAGACCGACGATGAGCTGATTCACCTGGGCAGGACGGAGATGGAGGTGGAGTTCGAGTTCGCTTTAGAGCAGGAGCGCTACCGGGTCATCCGCAAGCGTACCAGGCCGGGCGTGAGCCGAGCGGGGCATCCCTTTCTTGACCTTCAGATAGCTGCTGGCCAGGGGTTCAGGTCGATCGCGTGAAACTCCATTCGAGAGACCGAACAGAAGATCGTTGAGATTCTGCGTATGGATTACGATACCTTTACCAATAGCGCCTATCTCCTCCAGGGGCATGCCGATGAGTTCACCAAAAAGTTGCCCTCGCAGCGTAAACAGATTCTGGCTGACATCCTGGCCCTATCCCGCTACGATGTGCTGGAGGAGCGGGCAAAGGGTCGTGCCCGCTTGGGGGAGGGGCGGGAAAAGGTCCTGGATAGGGAAATTAAAGCAATAGACGAGGAAGTGGTGCATAAAGGGGAGTATGAAACCCAACTTCGTGAGATAGGAGAGGCGATCGCCGAACAAGAGGAGGACAGAAGGAAGCAGGAGGACAGGGTGAATGCCCTGGCAAGGCAGAAGGGCGAGCTCGATATCAAGCGGGAGCAACTGAGGGAGATAGAGGGGCGTATCAAACAGGCGCAGGAAACGATAAGCTCTTTTGAGGGTCAGGTTCGAGAACACCGCCAGCGGGTGGAAAGATACGAAAAAGTGCTCGAGGGCTATGAGGAGGAGCTGGGCAAAGTCCATGCCCAGTTAGCCGACCTGGTCAAGGCGGGGGAAGGGTTGGAGGAAAAGAGGGCATCGGCTCAGCAGAAGTCAAATCGAATCCATCTACTCACATCAATCAATGCCAGCATAGAGGAGGAAGGAAAGGAGCTTCGGGAGAAGGTCAATATGCTGGCCCAGGAGGAGGCGAAGTGTCCCTTGTGTGGTACCGAGCTGGGGGTGGAGGGACGGGAGAAGATTATGGCCAACTACGAGACCCAGCTCAAGGATAAGCGTGAGGAGTACCGCGCCAACGAAGATGAGGCAAAACACCTGGAGAGTGAGTTAAAGGCTTTAAATGGCAAAATAAGCGCGCTTGAGGGGAAAATAAGAGAGGGGCAGGCTCAGTGCGAGAGTCGACAGGGGACACTGAACAGAGACCACGCAGAAGCGGAGGACTCTCTTCCCCGTGAGAGGGAAGCGCTGGAGAGGGCACAGGAGGCCCTGGGACGCTGGCGGTCCACCCTTGATGGCGATACCGCAAGGCTGGAGTCCCTTAAAGCCGAGCTTGCCGGCTTCCCTGAGTTGGAGGCCAGCCTGAGCAGAGCTCAGAAGGACCTCAATGATATGGTTGGGCGGCAGGCTAGGGCTCGCCAGATGCTGGGAGGAGTGCAGGAAAAGCTTCAGCGATGTGTCTCTCTGGAGCATAGCAGGGAGGATAAGAGGGCTGATTTGGAGAATATAGTCAAAGAGAAAGACATATATGATGAGCTGGCTGCTGCCTTCAGCAAGAAGGGGATTCAGGCGCTCATTATAGACACGGCGCTCCCCGAGATCGAGGAGGAGGCAAACAGGCTGCTTGCCCGGATGACTGATAACAGGATGCACGTTAAGATGGAGACGCAGCGCGCCTACAGAGCGAAGAGGGAAGAGTCTATAGAGACACTCGACATAAATATATCCGACGAGTTGGGAACGCGCCGCTACGAGATGTATAGCGGAGGGGAAGCCTTCCGCATCGACTTCGCCCTGCGCATTGCCCTCTCCAAGCTCCTGGCCAGGCGGGCGGGAGCGCCACTATCCACATTGATCATCGATGAGGGGTTTGGCACCCAGGACTCCAGCGGCAGAGAAAAGCTGGTGGAGGCGATAAACTCGATTCAGGATGATTTCGAGAAGATCCTGGTCATCACCCACATAGAGGAACTGAAGGACGCCTTTCCGTCGCGCATCGAGGTGACCAAGACCGCTGAGGGATCGATGATAGAGGTGAGCTAAGAAGACACCAAGTCGCTCTGTCGAAGCCAGACCAAGCCATTACTGAGCTTTCCCCTCACCACACCCTCCCCATCTCTCTGACTTTCTTCTGTTCTTCTTCCTTGATTATATCGGCGATTACTTTGGTAACCTCGCCAACTGTCTTCACCGGCCTGGGCTTGATCTTCGCCGAATCCCATTGTTCCAGGCGCCACCCCAGGGCTATGACATATACCGAACGGAGCCTCTTGGCTATCTGTTCGAGCTTTTTATGGGCCGCCTCGTCAAATTCACCATCCGATATCAGAATCATGATAGGAGAATGGGTGGACTCATTGAGAAACCCTTCAGCTCTCAGCAAGGCCCGATTTGGGATGGTTCCCCCGCCGTACTTATAGTCCCTGAACCCTCTTTCGTGCGGCGCTTTGATGATGTGGCAGCGGCTATCGAACGCCACGACCATGACCTCAAATCCCGCTTTTGCCGCCGCCCAAGCCAGAGCACAGCCTGCTTTCTTGGTTATTTCTTCCGGGTCGGTGTGGGCCATCGACCCGGACTTGTCCACTACCAGGGCCAGTGCCAGCTTTGCCTCATCAAGCTGGTCCTCCTCAAAACGTTTGAAAATCCTGGGATTGCCATTCCACGAATACCTCATCGCTTCTCGGGGGTCAACTCTACCGGCAAGCAATCTTTTCTCATAGTAACTGCCGGTGGAGATTCTCGTCCTGTTGAATATCTGGTACAGTTGCCGCACCAGGACAGGGTCCGGCTTGACTTTGTATTCCTTGATCTCAGTAGTGCCGAGTTCGGAGAACTTCTTCTCCTCCATCTCGGTTTCGGCGGCATCATCCAGATCCTTCTTCAGTTCCTCTTCCTCGGCGGCATCTTTTAGGTCGTCATACACGCTGGCGTTGGTGGCTGAGTCCTGCTCCTCTTCGGCCTTCTTCTGGAACTCTTCAAGGGCCTCCTGGATTTCCTTTTGAAGCGCCTCATCTACGGGCACCTTTTCGATGCGGACCTTGCCCAGCTTCTCAATATCGCCAGTGAGCCGGCGACACATATCGCTGAGCGAGACCAGGGATGCGAATTCCCTCGCCAGGTTTTCTCTCTGTTCCAGGGTCTCGGAGTAGATGAAGGCATCGATGATGTCCATAGCTCGTGGCACGATTTCGGGCTCTCGAACCCTGACCGGGAGCAGATGTCTGCGGCTCCACAAGACAATGGGGTAGTTTAGTCCCATTTTGACCAGGTTATTGACGAAATACTTCCGTGTTCCGGGGAAAATGTAGCTCATCAACCACTCAATTCTGGCATCCTCGAGAAGATCGAAGGCTTCCTTCTCTTTCTCCTGAAGTTTGGAGGTATTTTCGGTAAACAGGATGTGCCCAAGGGCATGGTAGTTCCATCCCTTCCAGATGGCGTACCTTTCCTTGAAGGATAGTTTATCGCTATTGGGGAAGACGGTGTTGAGCTGTATGTCTTTGCCGTCGGTAGCAACAGGTGAGGAGAAATGGTAGAAGCGCCCTATCTTGACCGATGTGCTCCTGCCGGAGAGAGCCCGATTTATGATTCTACCAACCGACTCCAGGTTCCTGACAACGGTTTGCTCTTTCAAAGGCCGACTGCCTCCATTATGTCGGCGACTGCTTCTTTACCGATGCCCTCAAATTTCTGGATGAGGATCTCCTTTGCCACATCTTTCCCGAATAGCTCGACATTTCTCATATACTGTTGAAGTCCTCGAATAGAGCAGACGCCCTCGAGTTCCCCTGCCCTGATTGCCTCGTCGATTTTCTCCTTGAGGGTGATCAGCTCGGGGGGGAACATCTTCTTGACGGCGGGATTTCCGTCATACTCCAGCACAATGCTGAATCGGTCGAATAGCGCTTTATTGAGGGGCTTGGTTCCCTCGTATTCGGGGTTCATTGTGGCACAGAAAACGAAGTCAGGGTGGGCGTAGATGACCTCGCCGTCCTTCTGTGTTAGCGTCATCCTTCTCTCGTAGTCGGTGATTGAATGGAACACAAAGTTCGCTCCCGGCTTTGCGCCATTCAACTCGTCGGCCACGAACATCCCCCCATGCCTCATGAAATGGGTAAGGACGCCGTCCTGCCAGGCAAAGCCACCTTCTCCCGAAGGAATCCAGGAGCCAAACAAGTCCTCAGGGCTTATTGCGTCATAAAGCTGGACCCTGACGTAGGGAAGCTTCAGTTTGTAGGCAATTAGTCGCAGAACATGGGATTTGCCCGTGCCCGTTTCGCCAACGAGCAGGATGTTTCGCCGGTCGCGGACTGCGTTCTCCAGAATGACCGTGTCCGGCGTTTCACCGACGTGCCGCGGGTAGTACGGAGGAGGCTCTTCCTTGATTAGATAAGGAGAGTTGTTGTGGTCGGCGAACTTCTTCGGTTTAAATGGCTCGGAGGTTACCTGGGGTTCGGCAGCTTTGTGCTGCCTCACCTTATCGTTCCCCATATTTATCCGCCTCAACCCTGGCGCAGAGGGTATAAAATGCTATTATCTTATTTACCTTCAAGTTATTTGCCCCCGCCTTCTTGAGTCAAGCGCCACCGTAAATCTGGCGTGGAGATGACGTTGCAATGAAAAGAACCTCTTATGTGTGTTCCACTCTATCTATGTAGTTTTTGCTCTAGTCGTAGAAGCTATTATAGCAACGGGGTGTCAACGATGCAATAGTACCGTCGCTTCGCCGGGGACGGACCCCTGTAAGCCGGGCGAAAATATATAAGTCGTAGGAATAATACAGGTGAGCCAGGGATTGACAGCGGGTTGGGTTTGCATTTAATCTTTCCCATGCTTTGTGAGGAGGGTTTAGATGGCAATCGAGGTAACGGTAAGTAAAACGAAACCGATGACGGTGGCCTTCGTCTCCAGGAAAGGCCCTTACTCCCAGCTAGGTGAAACCTTTCCCAAGCTGTACGACTGGCTTCGGGAGAAAGGGTATGAGCCAGCGGGGCCTCCTTCTGGCGTTTATTTCAACAGCCCGGGGCAGGTACCTCCTGAGGAGCTATTGTGGGAGATCCGCTGCCCCATAAGCGGCGATGTGGCCCCCAGTGGGCCTGATGAGCGGGGCTTTGGGGTCAAGAGGGTGGAGGAGGTGGAGGTGGCCTGCACCATGCACAAGGGGCCCTTCGACCAGGTTGGCCCAGTATACGGCGAGCTTGTTGGGTGGATCATGGAGAACGGGTACGAGATCGCCGGTCCATCTGAGGAAGTTTATCTAACCGATCCAGATTACACTCCTGCTGAGGACCTGCTCACCGAGGTCCGCTTTCCAATCAAGAAGAAGTAACGGGCTGGGCTTTGTCGTGTCAGGCCCACCCTCTGGTTCAAGTCGGCGAGCATGCGCTCTACACTGCGTTTTGAGACTGAATAATCAAGGCTAGCGCGAGTGCCAACACCCCTACGCTGAGGAAAATCAGGTAAAGGGTGGGTGCGACGTCAAGGACGATCAAGACTATGCTTGCCGCCGCCATCGCCACCGCCACCGCCTTACAAGCGAGCGCTAAAACCGGTCTTAGTCCCTCCATAATTTCACCTCCACTGTTTGTGCCCGTCGCCAGCTAGTGAGTCCTGAGCTTCTTGGCCTCTTATTTAAGCCGACTACTGTGCTTCTTTGCGAAGCATCAAAAGTTGAATCTGGCGATATACTGATTGCCATTATTGCTTATCTCGTTTCTGTATTCTTTCTAGCTCTGATTGAGGTAGAGCGTCGTACATGTTTTCAACTTGCCTTGGTTTCGTAATCATGATATCAGCTATTAGGTTGATCAATTCAAAGAGCTTGAACGCTGTATCCCTGTCATCTTTAATATCTATATGTCCGGGATGAACAG
>DAOUVR010000141.1 GCA_030667555.1 Dehalococcoidia bacterium | reverse complement strand
TTCCAGGCCATTGGCGTCGAGTATGTCGATGAGCTTCTCGTTTGGGGTGTGGACAAGAAAGGAGAGATTAAAAAACACCCCACCGCAATAACAGAGGCTTTTAAACTGGGCAGGAGGCTAGCCCAAAAGTAGAGCGTCTGCACAGTGTTCTTGTGCAATTGCTACTCTCCTAGATGACGCCCCGGCGGGACTAAAGTGGGCTGTCATAGCCACTTGACCGTTGAGCTTAAGGCGAATTGGGCGTATACTTTGGCGCGACAGATATATATGGGGGTGTTACATGTATGAGGTTTTTGCCACTAATGAGCAGAAGAAACTCAGGGAGGAGGTGCGAGACTTTGTCAAGACCATTCCGCGGCAGCTTCTCATTGACATGGATGCCGACAAGGTCAGGTTCCCCAAGGAGTTCTTGGTAGAGGCAGGGAGGAGAAACCTGCTCGGGCTAAGGTTCCCACCTGAGTACGGAGGGAGGGGACTTAAATGGGTGGACGAGATGATCGCCCTGGAGGAGATAAGCACACTGGGAAGCTCCCTTACATGCCTTTATAGCCTGGTCTCTATAGTCGGCGAGGGCTTGAGTGTCTTCGGAAATGAGGCACAAAAGCAAAAATACCTCAAGCCCACCCTGGAGGGCAAGATGTACTGTGCCGAGGCCCTTACCGAACCCAGGGGAGGAAGCGATTTCTTCGGTGCCACCACGGTAGCGCGAAAGGAAGGTAGCCATTATGTCCTCAACGGTCAAAAGCGCTTCATCGTGGGGGCCGAAGGTGCTGACTATTTTCTGGTGTACGCCGTCACTAATCCCGAGGCTGCGCCCCACGACCGGCTCAGCGCTTTCATTGTGGAGAGGGATATGGGGGTGGAGGCAAAGTATGTCTATGGCCTGATGGGGACTCGCGGTGGCGGTACCGGAAGGATAATTTTCCGCGATGTGCGTGTACCAGAGGAGAACCTGTTGGGGGAGGAGAACGGCGGGTCAAAGGTCTTCTATCAGATGATGATACCGGAAAGGATTGTCAGTGGTACAACGGGCAGTTCACGTGCCATGCTGGAGGTAGCCGCCAGATACGCCGATAAAAGAAAAGCCTTTGGCCAGAAAATAAGAGACTTTGAGGGAGTCAGCTTCAAGATAGCAGAGAGCATAACCAAGCTGGATGCCGTCAGCGCTCTGGCTTATACCGTGGCAAAGGCGGTGGATGAGGGAATAGGCACCAGCGGCTATCGAAGGCGGCTGGTATCCGAAGTGAAGAAGTTCGCCACCGAGATGCAGTGGGAAGTAATTAACGACACCATGCAGATACTGGGAGGCATCGGATACACCAGTGTTTTCCCGGTGGAGCGGGCGCTTAGGGACTCCCGGCTACAGATGATCTGGACCGGTAGCAGTGAGGTTATGAGCGTTATCATCCAGCACGAGTACTACAAGGATATTCTGGCCAAGGGGGTTGAGGGCAGGGATGTCGAGGCCGATGTCGCCCCTGATGAAGCGGAAGCAACCGAGGAGAAGATCTACGAGTGAACCGGCGAAGCCTGCGGGGGCGCTTCCCCGCATACGCTACAGATTGAGTTCATTGAGGCCGGTGTAGCTGTCGGTATACCGCATCAGTTGCTGCTCAAGCTCGCCTATGACCACCTCTGCCGTGGAGAAAATCGTCGCCTCCACCAGATGCCCGCCATGGCAACCATCGCAACCGCCAAGTTGATTGTGTATATGCACGATTGTATCTGAATCCTTCAGGGCGACGGAGCCCTGTGCGCAGACGATCTCCAGGGGACCTGTGTATTCCACCGTTTCATACATGCCGGGGAGCTGCTTGAGAAAGTTCAGTTTGGCGCTCTCCACAGAACCTATTATCCCGATAATCACGCCAGATGTGATTCCATACTGCACACAGTAGTGTGTTATCTCGCTGGAGAGTTCCTGCTTGGGCTTAACCCTGAACACATGTACCTTCTTAAACACCCTCTTGCCTCCTTACTTAGTATATGTTGGTTAAAGCAAGGCAGTGCCACCTGCCCTGCTGCTGTGTGGCGACACAAAGCGTGTATCTATTATAGGTGCCCAGGCCAATCAATGCGAGAGGAGTCTGGCGTAGCTGAGGGATCACGGTTATCGGCATGGTACGACCAAGTAAGGGCTGTTGGCTATTGTCTGTGCGAATGGGGCACGAGAGAATGGGGCTTTTCCTGGCCATGGGCTTCCATTAGTTTGTCATCGCCCCATCCTGTTGACAAAACCGGTTCGAGGTTCATAGAATAGTGGCTCTCCAGCACGCCGCAGCCGGTATGACTCGGAGCCTGAAGGCTGTAAAAGCCCAATGGATTTGTCTCTAGCACTGTACACTGGAAAGGAGGCTTGAGATCTTGGAAACAAAAGCGGATCTGGTGGCACCGTGTGGCATATACTGCGGCATATGTCCGGTCTACATCGCCGACAAGGGCAACATCGAGAGCCTCAAGGAGGGAATAGCGGCTGCGTTCAGCGTGAGTGTGGGTGAGGTCTGGTGCGATGGGTGTCGGTCGGGTAGGGTGTTCCTCACCGATGCCGATTGCACGGTGAAGCCCTGTGTTGCGGCAAAGGGCCTCGCTGGGTGCTACGAGTGCGATGAGTTCCCCTGCCACAACATCGAGGGCAGGCTCGAGCCTGTCCGAAGGGCTATCCTCCGTTCCGTGCCCGCGCTGAGAGAGGTGGGGATTGAGGGTTTCCCTGCGCACGAGGAAGCGCACTATCGATGCCCCCACTGCGGCTGCCGTCTGCACATGGCGGCGCGACAATGCCCGGACTGTCAGAGCGCGGTCGAGCTCGACTAGTCCTCCGCCTTTACATAGTCCCACAACTGCATGATGTGAGGTGGATGCTGGGGTTGAAAGCGGAGGTGGTTGGGCGTGGGATAGCGTAGGATGCCGGAGCGGTGGCCTGCCTCGAGGCCGCTGACTACCAGGTCGACCTTGCTTATAGGGATGGCGACGGCCATTTCGCTGTCCTGAGTTGAGCAGTTGATCCGCTCTCCAGGTCCCGGCATTACAAGCTGGCACTCATCGGTGATTATGGGCAGGGCGATACAGTTGGCGCAGCTTGCCCCGGACCGGACGTCAAACGATAGCGCGCTGCCCTCTCCGGCCAGTCTACCCTGTATCAGTCTCATCACCTGGGCCGGACTGCCGTACACCACGACCACCTGAGGTTCAAAGACGGCTCGCTCCAAGGGGGCCATGAGCACGTGGCTGTAGCGCCCGTATTCCAGCCGGGGAAGGTTCTGGGCGCTCGCAGCGGCAGTCTCCTTGCTCTGTCCCAACGATTCGCCAAAGCTGCCGTCAAGCCAGCCTTCCTTGGGGAACAGGAAGCCGAGGCTCATCGCTCCCAGTGAACAGCTCGAATCGTCCAGAGCCTGGGCTATCACCCAGCCATATCGGCGGGCCATGGTGATCGCCTGGCACAGAGCAACCTTGAAGCCTAGGTCGCGCATGGGGAGCCTTACTCGCTCCGGCAGCTCATCTGCCTGGCACATTCGAACGGCCAGGGGAAAGGTCTGGGGTCGCAGATAGGTGTTCACCGCTTCATTAATCTCTATAGGGTTCAATTGTCTTCTCCTTTCAC
>DAOUVR010000146.1 GCA_030667555.1 Dehalococcoidia bacterium | reverse complement strand
GACATCGAATTCAAGATGAGGATCATAAAGAAGCTACTGGCCGAAGGGGATAAGGTAAAGGTCTCAGTGCTCTTCAGAGGTCGTGAAATCACCCACCCCCATCTCGGCAAGGAGATGCTGGACAACGTTGCCAGCGAACTGGGGGAGGTAGCCAAGGTAGAAAAAGTCCCCGAGATGGACGCGAGGCGCATGATAATGATACTCGCTCCAGCTAAGCAGCCTAAAGTTGAAAAGAGGTCCGATGATGCCCAAATTGAAGACTCATAAGGGAGCAAAGCGGCGCTTCCATGTTACAGGCACCGGCAAGATATTGCGCATGAAGGGTGGCAAGAGCCATCTGAGGAGAAAGAAGCCAGGAAGGGTAACAAGGCTTTATGATAAGAAGCTGCCGGTACATTCAACCGATACGACCCGGATAAAGAGACTCATTCCCTATTCCTAAAGGAGGACCATTTGACCCGTATAAAAAGTGGGGTAACAACTCGCCGTCGTCATAAGAAGGTGCTGAACCTGACCAAGGGACAGCGCGGGGTAAGGCACTCCCACTATCGTGTCGCCCATGAGGCGATGATGAAGTCGCTTAGCTACTCTTACCGCCATCGCCGTGAACGGAAGGGTGATTTCAGAAGGCTGTGGATTATTCGCATCAATGCCGCCGCCAGGCAGGCAGGGCTCTCATATAGCAGTTTTATGTACGGACTGAAGAAGGCAGGTGTTGAGGTCGACCGCAAGATGCTGGCTGACATAGCGGTGAGGGACCCTGATGCATTCTCTGAACTTGTGACCATTGCCAAGGGTAGCTCCGAAGCCTAGTTTTTTTCGATCTGATTGACCGTGTGCTTGGTTTGCTAGTGATATCCATGTACCCAGATCACCAAATCAGACTGCTTTCTGTCCACTCTCCTTGACCCCTCTGCTGCCGCAAGCCTATAATAACGGGTAATGCTCAAGAAATTAGACCAAACCAGGTCCAAAGCGATTGATGAGCTAAGCAGCCTCTCCGACCTCAAAGGGCTTGAGGACTGGCGAATTCGCCACCTTGGTAAGAAGAGCGCCCTGACACAGATTCTTCGGGGATTGGCAGCACTTCCTTCGGAGGAGCGGAAGGCTGTCGGCGCCTCTGCCAACGAGGTCAAAGCCCTTTTAGAAAGGCATTATGGGGAAAAGAAGGAAACCCTCAAGCAAGAAGCCTACCAGGATCTAGAGCGGACGCTAACGGTCGAAAAAATCGACGTTACCCTACCCGGCCGACCCATCTCCCTAGGTAGACTCCACCCCACCACTCAGATAGTGCGGGAGATCTGCGACATCTTCGTTGCCCTGGGGTTTCAGGTTGTAGAGGGGCCTGAGGTGGAGTCGGACTATTACAACTTTGAGGCGCTGAACATACCGGCCGATCATCCCGCTCGTGATATGTTTTCCACCTTCTGGATCGACACCGAGATCAGCGAGAGGCCGATGCTGCTTCGCACCCACACTTCTCCAATGCAAATCAGAGTTATGGAGCGGACAAGGCCACCGGTGCGGGTGGTGGTGCCAGGTAAGTGCTATCGCTATGAGGCCACCGATGCCACCCATGAATCCATGTTCTACCAGATCGAGGGTCTGGCAGTAGATGAGAACATCACCCTCGCCGACCTCAAAGGAACCCTTTTTGAGTTTGCCAAGCGCCTCTTCGGCGAGGAGCGCAAAGTACGCTTTCGCTGCGACTATTTCCCCTTTGTCGAGCCTGGGGTGGAGATAGCTATCGACTGCTTCGCCTGCGGAGGCGCGGGTTGTCGGCTATGTTCCGGCACCGGCTGGCTCGAGATATTGGGCGCTGGGATGGTACACCCTGACGTGCTGCGGCGGGTAAACTACGACCCCGATGTTTACACCGGCTTTGCATTTGGATTGGGATTAGAACGCATCCTCATGCTAAGATACGGCATAGACGATATTCGCCTCTTCTATTCAAACGACATCCGGTTTTTAAGACAGTTTTAGCGACAGATTATGAAAGCACCTCTTAGTTGGCTACGAGATTTTGTTAACATTGCCCTGTCACCGGAGGAACTGGGCAAAAAACTGACTCTGGCCGGGACCGAGGTGGAAACGATAGAGCGAATCGGTGGCTGGGAGAATATCGTAGTTGGTCAGGTGGTCGCCATCGAGCCTCACCCTAACGCCGACCGCTTAACGCTCGCCACCGTCGACCTTGGAGGGGAACGGCTCACCTCAGTCTGCGGTGCGCCAAACGTCGAAGTCGGGCAGAAGGTCCCCTTTGCCCGCATCGGCGCTCAGCTCATCGACCCAGATAGCGGTAAACTGGCAAAGCTCAAGAAATCGAAGATTCGCGGTATCGCCTCTGAAGGGATGATCTGCTCCGAAAGGGAGCTCGGCATCTCCGATAGGCATGAGGGAATTATGGTTCTGCCGCCCGACGCCCCTTTGGAACTCGCCCTCGATAAATACCTCGGCGATGCCATCCTTGACCTGGATATAACGCCCAATCGCCCCGACTGCCTATCTATCATCGGTATCGCCTGGGAGGTTGCTGCCCTGACTGGAGAACAAGCGCACATTCCCGATGTACTCTATGATGAGCTTGGGGATGCCATAGAGCAAGCAGCGTCAGTGGAGATCGTTGACCCCGATTTATGCCCCAGATACTGCGCCAGCCTGTTGACCGGTGTCAAGATCGGCCCCTCCCCCCCCTGGATGGAGCAGCGACTGCTTGCCTGCGGCATGCGCCCCATCAACAACATCGTCGATGTCACCAACTATGTCATGCTTGAGTATGGGCAGCCCCTTCATGCCTTCGATTATGAAAAGCTTGCCCAGAGAAGGATAATCGTACGCCCTGCTCAAAATGGCGAACGGCTCACTACCATTGACGACATAGAGCGGGAACTTACAGGCGATATGCTCGTCATCGCCGATGCCGATGGCCCAGTAGCCATCGCTGGGGTTATGGGCGGCGCAGCGAGCGAGGTCACTGAAGAAACCACATCAATCTTGATCGAATCAGCGAACTTCAATGCGGCGAGTCTCAGGCGCACCTCGGCAAGGTTAAAACTCCGCAGTGAGGCCTCGCTACGCTTCGAAAGGGGACTCAGCCCAGAGCTTCCTATGCCAGCGCTGAGACGCGCCACCCAGCTTATGGCTGAGCTATCCGGTAGCAAGATAGCTAAGGGCATTATCGATGTATATCCCGGCAAGAGGAAGACGAAACCCATCTCATTAACAATCAAGCGCGTTGAGCGCGTCCTGGGCACAAATATAGGCCTTAAGGAAATGGAACGGGTGCTGTCTTCTTTAGGGTTTGTCTGCCATCCAATTTACCGAGATGAAATTTCCGTCGATATCCCTTACTGGCGTACCGACATTCGTCTTGCCGATGACCTGGTGGAGGAGCTTGCCCGTGTAATTGGCTACGATGAGATTCCCACCACCCTACCTAGCGGGGCGCTGCCCAAGCGCGAGCCGGACCCAATGCGAGCTTTGAGGGAACGGG
>DAOUVR010000108.1 GCA_030667555.1 Dehalococcoidia bacterium | reverse complement strand
CGCCTGCGCCTCTCCTGTTGCCAGCGGGCGAGACGACGCTTGGTGACCTCTCGGGGCAGGGGCGACTTCGTTTTTCTCGCCATTTTCTCGTACTGAGCGCAAGCAGCTGTGTGGGCTTCAGAACCTATCCATATGGGGCATTGAGCTGGAGATATTGTCTAGTCTCGTATACCAACGCCACCGGTCTTACGGATATGGGTTGGGGTAAAAGGGAGTAAAGCAAGATGCCGGGCTCGCTTTATTGCCATCGCTAACGCTCTCTGGTGCTTGGCACAGGTACCGGTTCTACGCCGCGGCTCAATCTTTCCTCGATCTGAGATGTAGCGATGGAGCTTCGTTGGGTCCTTGTAATCGATAGTTACAACATGAGCAACGCAGAAGGAACAGACCTTGCGCTTCGGGATAAACCTCTTGCGACCTTTAGCACCATGTTTAGACTTTGTAGGCTTTCTACGCATTTGGGTGGCCGCCTATCTTTGTTAGCAATTCTTCCTCAAAAGGGGAGTTCATCTGGCTGAAGTTCCTCCTCACTAATATCCTCAGGCAGGGGAGCAACCCCGGGACGGTCGAGGAAAATCACCGTATTGGCCACAATCTCATTGCGGAAGCGTTTCTGCCCATCCGGCGCCTCCCAGATGTGTGTCCTTATTCTTCCCTCAACGTACGCTCGCCTCCCCTTGGCGAGGAACTGATTGCAATTTTCCGCCAGCTTTCTCCATGTAACCACGGTGAACCACTCTGTCTCTTGCTTTCTTTCTCCCTCAGGACTGGTATATGTCCAGGAGGCAGCGATGCGGAAGGTAGTCATAGGGTTACCGTCGGCGGTGAAACGCATCTCGGGGTCGGTGCCAAGATTGCCAATAACCATCACCTTATTTAAGCTTGCCATCTCTCTTGACTCCTTTTCTCTAATCACTCAATCTGACCAGCAGGTGACGCAGGATCTCCTCTGTGAGCTTCAAGCTTGCTTCAAGCTCCGCAGTCTGCTTTGGCTCCATTTTGAACTGCGTCAACACATAATTGCCTTCCATAAAGTTCTCTATCGGATAGGCGAGCTTCCTTCTACCCCATTGATTCACTTCAGTGATTGAACCACCCCTGTCGGTGATGAATTGATTCATTTTCTCCAAGGTGACAGGAAATTCCTCGTCGGTCACCTCAGGGCTGATGATAACTACCAGCTCGTAGTCCCGCAATCGATTACCTCCCGATTTACCAATTCCATGTCGGTTATTATATCATGAAAAGAACGTAGCAACAACTAATCCAGACCAGGCACAGGGAAACGATTGGAAATCGCCGCTACCTCCTGACGCACCTCATTATAGATTTTCTCATCACCTATATTTGCCAGCATCTTCACAATTAGACCAGCAATACGCCTCATCTCGTCGGGACCAAAGCCACGAGTGGTTACCGCTGGTGTTCCTAGCCTGATGCCACCGGCAACTTGAGGAGGGCTAGTATCGAACGGGATGGCGTTCTTATTGACTGTGATCCCCACAGAGTCCAGGACATCCTCAGCGTGCTTTCCCGTGATTCCAGTATTGGAGAGGTCGACGAGAAGAAGATGGTTGTCTGTACCCCCGGAGACGATACGAAGCCCCCCTTTCTGAAGCTCACTGGCCAGTATCTGGGCATTTTCTACCACGGCGCGCTGATAGCTTATGAACTCCGGCTTCATTGCCTCACCAAAGGCTACCGCCTTGGCCGCGATGGCGTGCATCAGCGGCCCTCCCTGTGCCTCGGGGAAAACCGCGTGGTCCAGGCGAGAGGCAAGCTCAGCCTTCGACAGGGCGAAGCCACCTCTGGGTCCCCTTAGCGTCTTATGAGTAGTGGAGGTGATGATGTCCGCGAAAGGAACAGGGGATGGATGCAGCCTGGTAGCCACCAAACCCGCTATGTGGGCCATGTCTACCATGAGGCGAGCCCCGACGAGTTCGGCGATTTCGCCAAACCGCTTGAAGTCGATGATCCTGGAATAGGCACTGGCTCCAGCAACGATGAGCTTGGGCCTATGCTCCAGGGCAAGCCGCTCTATCTCATCGTAGTCCAGGCGCTCCGTCTCGCGAATAAGCCCGTAGTGAATGAATTGATAGAACCTGCCGGAGAAGGTGGCTGGGCTGCCATGGGTGAGATGCCCACCGTGGTCTAACCTCAATGCCATGACAGTATCGCCATAATTGATCAGGGTGAAGTATGCTGCCATGTTTGCTTGGGCTCCGCTATGAGGCTGGACGTTGGCGTGCTCGGCTCCGAATAGCCTTTCCGCCCGTTCCTTTGCTAGCTCCTCCGCCACATCAACCTCTTGACATCCACCATAGTAGCGACGCTTTGGGTAGCCTTCGGCATACTTATCGGTGAGCACCGAGCCCTGAGCCTCCAGAACTGCCCTTGATGCGTAGTTCTCTGCGGCGATAAGCTCTATATTCCGTCTCTGGCGCTCTTGCTCCCGGCGGATCGCCTCACAAACCTCTGGGTCACTCTTGCCTAGCGCATCCATATCGCTCCTTCAAAAACAAAACCACGCAATTCCCTGGTGTGGCTCTTTGAATCCACTAACTCTCCCCCATAATAAACTCTACCAATCCCGATTCGATAGTTTCACATCTTGTTTAGACGGTTAGTTTACTTCACCCCTCTTTTCCCGTCAACAAGCTATGTGAGACCCCCGGCAGGCGACCATCTCGGCTACCCACCACACCTCACTTGCTACCGTTAGACCCCATACTGAAGCGGCGCCTGCCGTTTTCAGGGCTACGGCACAAGCATTGAGGGTAGCGCCGGAGGTGCATACATCATCGATAAGGAGAATACGCTTTCCACGCAGTCGTCGGTCTTGGCAGGCGAAGGCGCGGGCAATGTTTCTTTGCCGTTCCTCGGCACTTTTCGTTCTTGTTTGAGGAGGGGTGTTCTTGAGGCGAACGAGCGACTTCTCGGCTACAGGCAATGAGGTAAGCTTGCTCAGTTCCCCGGCTAAGAGAGAGGACTGGTTATAGCCACGCTCCCGCAGCCGACGGGGGTGAAGCGGAACAGGAACCAGGGCGTCGGCGGGCAAAGGGTGGGCACGCAAGTATTTCCCCATTAGTTGTGCTAGTGGAGTAGCCACTGCCTTCACATTTTTGTACTTGAATTGGAGGATCGATTGGCGCACTGCTCCCTCAAAGCGGAAAACCGAGCGGATGCCATCGATCTCCAGAGAACGACTCGCGCAGTCTGAGCAGAGGATGCCCGAGGAGATAGATTTGCCACACTTAGTACATAGCGGCAATTTCAGACGGGGAAGCGCTGCTTGACAGGAAGCACAAATAAAACTCCCCCTCACCACACAACCGACACAATAAGGAGGAAAGAGGAGGTCAACAGCCACCTCTTTGAGTTGTTTCAATGAAACTGTTGGGCTAATGAGCCTATCGCCTGGAAGTCTTAAATGAAAGTATTTTAATTAGCGCTGTCTGGGGCTGTGCCCCACACCGCTTAGAATCGGTTCGTTCACATATATGTCGCCGTTTCTGATCTTTAAATTGAAACCACAATCTGGATTGGTACAAACCCAGGCCTTATAGTGTATTGGCGCTCCTTGACCGCCAAAATCGGACAATGGAACCAGGTCACCGACGCTACACTTCTGGCATTTTGGCAATGAGTTGTTCTCCAAGAACCACCTCCCATCCTAGAATCAAGCAATGAGTATACACTAAAGATGAGGTGTTAGCAAGCCACCTGTCAGTTCAATTTTAGCCAGGGGACTATAGATGGCACCCTGTGGAGTGAGCCTGCTCCTCATCAGGATAATCTCACTCACTTTCATCGCTGTAGCAGCTTCAGACTGAGTGGCCATTATGAGCTCCCCAATCCTTTTTCGCTCCTCTGGTGATGCCCGCTCCCTGAGCCGTCCCAGGGTCAGATGTGCTTTAAAAGGGCGCGATTCTATGGCGAAACCGAGGGGAACAAGGGCCTGGTCAATGCCCTTCTGCAAGGTCACAAGCCTCTCTATCTCTCCCGTCATCGCCACCCAGATAACCCGGGGCCTTCCGAGACTTGGGAAGGCGCCCAATCCGCCGAGTTGGAGTTGAAAAGGGGATACACCCTGAGAGGCTTGTGAAATGGCCTCTTCTATCTGGGACACCTGCTGTTGAGCGATGTTGCCCAGAAACTTCAGGGTGAGGTGAATGCCCTTGGGGTCAACCCACTTCACATAGGGATGCTCGTGCGGTCTCAGCCTGCCCTGCAGTGAGGAAAGGCTGGCTTTTACCGCGTCGGCCATCTCAATGGCAATGAAGGCTCGAATCTGTTCCGTCATAAGCTAAGAAGCCTCTTCGCATTACCTCCCAGAATCAAGTCTTCAGCATCCACCCCCATGTCCAGGGAGCGAAGCTGTTTCATGACTCTGTTTTGAGGCATCAACGGATAGTCAGTGCCAAAAAGGATTTTATCGACACCGGCGATCTCGGCGATATACCTGAAGATCTCGGGGCGGTAGAGAAAGGGCGTGGCTGCAGTATCAAAGAAGACGTTCTGCAGGGCACTTGCCACCTCTGGCATCAGGGCGTAGAAGGGCAGCCCACCGCCCCAGTGGGCGCAAACGAAGGAGATTTGTGGAAAGCGACTGATGAATCTATAGAGAATGTCAGGGGTGACCTCTCCCTTTCCCGCATACTGATGCCCCACAGGCTCGGAGGAATGGGTGAGCAGGATCATGCCGTG
>DAOUVR010000046.1 GCA_030667555.1 Dehalococcoidia bacterium | reverse complement strand
TAAAGACGATATATTATTCTGCCCCTAGTCAAGTCATAGGGAGATAGCTCTACCAATACCCTATCACCACGAAGGATCCTGATGTAATGCATCCTCATTCTTCCCGATATATGAGCCAGTACCATGTGGCCATTCGCCAGCTCAACACGGAACATAGTGTTAGGCAGGGGCTCAATTACTGTTCCCTCGACCTCAATTTTCTCTTGCTTAGGCATAATCTGCTTCCCACTAATCAACCTTGGTCAGTATAGCAGCTTTACCATCAATAATAGCTATAGTATGCTCAAAGTGAGCACAAAGACTACCATCGGCGGTTGTTACGGTCCAATGGTCATCACCTACTTTTGTGCGCCATCCCCCTGCATTCAACATGGGCTCAAGGGCCAGTGTCATCCCCTTTTGTAGAATTGGCCCTCGCCCTGGGGAACCAAAATTGGGCACCTGTGGTTCTTCGTGCATCTCCCTCCCTATGCCATGCCCCACGTACTCCCGCACCACTGAGAAACCCCTGGCTTCAGCAAAGGACTGGATTGCCGCCGAGATATCTCCAAGGTGAGCGCCACTATAGGCAACAGCGATACCTGCGTCTAGCGCTCCCTTTGTAGCCTCAATTAAAGCCCGTGCTTGTGGGCTAATCTTCCCCACACCAACAGTGAGCGCCGCATCACCATGAAAGCCGTCTAAGGACGCGGCGAAATCGAGGGAGACAATATCTCCTTCACAAAGCACCCGCTTCCCTGGAATGCCATGAACCAACTCATCATTCACCGACACACACAAGCTAGCGGGAAAGCCACGATAACCCAAGAATGAAGAAGTGGCGCCATAGCGTTCAAGCTCATGAACGGCAATTGCATCCAGCTCCCCAGTAGTCATACCTGGCCTGCACCTCCTCGCCAATTCATGGAGGATCGTGGCTACTACCTTCCCTGCCCGGCGCATTATGTCGATCTCACCTGGCGATTTAATAATTATTCCCATTTCAACCATTGGTGAACGCATCGAGAACCTCCTGACCCACCTCCTCGATCCCCTTCTCTCCATTAATCTCTACCAGTTTGCCTGCTTCCTTATAATAGTCGATAAGAGCTGCTGTCTCCGCAAAATAGACCTCCAGCCTCTTTCTCGCCGTTTCCGGCGAATCGTCAGAGCGCTGATAAAGCTCACCTCCACACTGGTCACACCTCCCAGCCACCTTAGGTGGTGAGGTTATCGGGTGATAGGGTGTCTGACAGTTTCGACAGATAAGCCGACCACTCAGCCGCCTCACCAATTCCTCCGTGGATACCTTGAAATAAAGCACCCTATCCACAACCTCCCCCTTTTCCGCAAGCGCCCGTTCTAGTGTCCTTGCCTGTTCCAGTGTCCGGGGGAAGCCGTCGAGGATGTAACCTTCCCTACAATCGGCGGCTGCAATGCGTTCCAGGAGCATCCTGATAGTTATCTCATCGGGGACAAGAAGTCCTTTGTCCATATAGGTTTTCGCCTCCCGCCCCAGCTCATCCCCTTTACTCACCGCATCCCTAAAAAGGTCACCAGTAGCAATATGAGCGATGCCCAGCCTTTGTGAGATAACACTAGCCTGAGTTCCCTTCCCCGAGCCAGGTGCACCCAAGAACACAAAATGCAGTTCCCAAAAACCTCCTTGAATAATCTACTTAAGAAAACCTTCGTAGCGGCGCATCAAAAGCTGAGCCTCCAGTTGCCTCATGGTGTCCAGAGCAACGCCAACCACGATTAACAGGCCAATAGCTGGGAGAACCAAAACCTGAATATTGGTTATATTTTGAATAATGAAAGGCGATACCGCAATCACGCCTAAGAAAAGAGCGCCACCCCATGTAATCCTGGTAAGTACCCGATTGAGGAATTGGTCTGTGGCCTTACCGGGACGAATGCCCGGTACGAAAGCGCCCTGACGCTGCAAGGTCTCCGCCAGGTTTTGCTGCTGGAAGATTATCATGCTATAGAAGAATGTAAAGCCAACCGCCAAAAAGAAGAAAAACGCCCAATAAAACCAGCCCGTGGTGGAAAACAGATTCTGAATGGAGTTAGCAAAGTTAGGAGCCTGACCCGGTGGACTAGCGAAGAAGCTAGCGATCACCCCAGGGAACATAATCAGCGCCATGGCGAAGATCAATGGAATCATCCCTGACGAATTCACCCGCATCGGGATATGGGTAGAGCCCGATTGCCGATACATTCGCCCGCCGCGAAACAGGCTCCTGGCATACTGAACCGGGATGCGTCGATGAGCCTCTGTGAAGATAACGATGGTTACCACAACAACTAGAGCGAATAGGATAAAAATAATCAGTCCCCCCATGTTCCCCCTGGCGAGGTAGCCGCGCCCGATCATATCTGGCAAAGTGCAGACTATGCCAGCAAATATTATCAGGGAGATACCATTGCCGATGCCATATTCGGTTATTAGCTCTCCCAACCACACAAGGAACATCGTCCCTGCAGTCATCGCCAGCACCATAGCAGCAGTGGGAAGCAGGTTCGGCCCCGAGAGACCAATATTGCTAACAACTCCATACCCTTGAAGCACCATCAAGTTGCCATAAGCCGAGAGAGCAGCCAACGGAACAGTTAACCAGTGAGTATACTGGTTGATTTTGGCTCTCCCCGCTTCCCCTTCTCTGGCTATTGCCTGAAGGCGAGGGATCACCGGCACCAGGAGTTGCATGATAATCACCGCCGTGATATATGGGTAGACCCCCATGGCAGCAACGCTCACCTGTCTCATCGCCCCGCCACTGAAAAGGTTCACCATACCCAACAAGGGACCCAACCCCTGGCCCTGTTCCAGGAGTTGGCGCATAGCTTCCGCATCAGCCCCAGGCACGGGGACATGAGCAACGAATCGGAAAATAACCAGAAGTCCCAGGGTGAGCAAGATCTTCCACCTCAGGTCAGCCTGACCAAAGGCATCGATCATTGCCTGAATCAACCCTGGCCTGGTCTCCTTACGCGCTTGAGTCACTACTACTCTCCTCCGCTTTTCCCCCGGCTGCCTCGATCTTTCTCCTTGCCGTTTGAGTGAATTTATCTGCCTTCACGATAAGTGGTTTCTCCAACTCGCCATCGCCAAGGATCTTTATTGGCTTCTTAAGCGACTTGACCAACCTTTCTTCCACCAATCTCTGGGGTGTCACCTCACCCTCAAAACGGTTGAGACTGCCGACCTTGACAATAGCATACTCTATCCTGAAGATATTAGTGAAGCCTCTCTTCTCAGGCAAGCGCTTTATCAGGGGAAGCTGCCCTCCCTCAAAGCCAGGGCGCACCTTAGATCCCGATCGCGCCTTCTGCCCCTTAGTGCCCTTCCCTGCGGTCCTACCTTGACCGCTGCCAAGACCTCGCCCGATCCTTCTTTTCTTGTGTCTCGCCCCTGGAGGTGATGCTAGCTCATTCTGCCTCACTGCTCTCCTCCACCTTAACCAAGTGCCTTACTTTGTGGACCATGCCCCGGATCGATGGCGAGTCATCATGCTCGATGGTCTGGTTCAAGCGACGAAAACCCAAAGCCTTGATCGTCCTCTTCTGATCCTTCGGATAGCCAATACCGCTTTTTACCCATGTGACCTTCAGTTTAGACAACGGGTACCCCCTCAATACTATCCAACGGCTTTGCATGTCGCCTTGCCAACTCCTGCTGAGGGTCCTTTAGCATACTGAGGGCCTCCATTGTAGCCCTCACCACATTTATTGCATTGGAACTGCCAAGGGACTTGGTCAGGATGTCACTGATCCCTGCAACCTCAAGCACTGCGCGCACTCCACCACCGGCTATCAACCCTGTTCCTGGCGCTGCCGGCTTAAGCAGAACCTTTGCTGCGCCACTTTTGGCCACTATCTCATAAGGGATGGTGGTATCCTTCATCGGTACCTTGATCAGTTCCTTTCGGGCAATGGCGCCTGCTTTTCGAATTGCCTCAGGTATCTCTTTGGCTTTGCCCAATCCAGCGCCGACAGTTCCCTGGCCATCACCAACGACAACCAAAGCGGTAAACCTAAATCGCTTTCCCCCTTTCACCACTTTGGCTACCCGCCTTATGTCAATGAGTTTCTCAGTTAACTCCAACTCACCGGTATCGATATTATCCATCTAGAACACCAGACCTGCCTCTCTAGCAGCCTCAACCAGGGCTTTCACCCTACCGTGATACTTATACCCGCCTCGATCAAACACTACCGTAGTCACTCCCTGCTGCAAAGCGCGCTCAGCCACTAAAGCACCTACAAGCCTCGCCGCTTCGGTCTTCCGCTTTCCCTCTACCTCTGACATTATTCTTCCGTCCAAGGTTGATGCAGAGACGATAGTATGACCTGCGATATCATCCAGGACCTGAGCATATGTATGATTCAAGCTACGAAAAACACACAAACGAGGCCTTGCCTGCGTGCCTGAAACCTTCTTCCTCACCCGGTCATGCCTTTTTATTCGTGGTGTTCTGGTATCCTTCCTCCGCGCCATTATCTCTTGGCACCCACCTTTCCAGATTTACCTGGCTTAAGTCGTACCACCTCCCCAGCATATCTTATCCCTTTACCTTTATAGTGATCCGGAGGTCTTACAGCGCGAATCCTCGCCGCCACATCGCCCACCAATTCTTTTTCGATTCCCTCAACAGCAAGCCGCTGTGCCCCTATCACCTCAACCACTACCTCTGGGGGAGAGAAAACCTCCACTGGGTGGGAATAACCTACTTCAAGTACTACCTTGTCTCCTGCCTTCTGCGCCCGATAGCCAACACCAACAAGCTCCAACTCCTTCCGAAAACCCTTACTTACTCCCTCCACCATGTTGGCTAGAAGGCTCCTCGTTAAACCGTGAAGCGAGCGATGAATTCGATTGTCGCTAGGCCGAGAGACCATGATAATGCCGTCGTTCAAAGAAATAGACATTGCCGGGTTAAAGGAGCGAGAAAGCTCTCCCTTGGGTCCCTTCACCGTCACCTCGGACCCTTTTATCTTAACCTCAACCCCTGGAGGTAAGTGGATGGGCATCCTTCCTATTCGGGACATTATATCTCCTTCACCATATGTAACAAAGCAGCTCGCCGCCAACCCTCTGGCGCCACGCCTGATGACCGGTCATTACCCCCTTGGGGGTGGAGACAATAGAAATGCCAAGCCCTCCATAGACTCGGGGAATCTCCGACCGCCCCACGTATATCCTGAGCCCGGGCCTGGACACCCGCTTTAGGCCGTTGAGCGCAGGTTCCTTCTTGTCTAGATACTTGAGATATATCTTTATCATCCGCTGTGGCTTCCCCCTCAAGACCTCATAATCCCTGATAAAGCCCTCATCCTTAAGGATCTTGGCGATGGAGGCCTTCATCCTCGAAGCGGGCACAAGCACAAAGTCGTGCCTGGCAAGGATTGCGTTGCGTATTCGGGTTAACATGTCAGCTATCGGGTCGGTAACCATCCATTCACCTCTACCAGCTAGACTTCCTCACTCCAGGTAGCTTCCCTTCAAGGGCAAGCTGCCTGAAGCAAATGCGACACAGCCCAAAGTAGCGGATATAAGCCCGCGGCCGGCCACAGCGGCTACAGCGATTCTTCTGCTGCACCCTATATTTAGGAGGGCGCCTGGACTTTACAATCTTAGATACTTTCGCCATCCTCTCCCTTCGATCTTGGGGCCATTATGTAAAAGCCCCGACAAGTAAAGCGATTTCCTCAGTTATCTCTACCCCTTTGCAAAGGGCATGCCCAGAAGCTCAAGAAGCCTCCTGCCTTCATCGTTGTTTTGCGCCGTAGTAACAATAGCTATCTCCAGTCCCCGAGCCTTGTCCACCTTGTCATATTCGATCTCAGGGAAGATAATCTGCTCTCTTAATCCCAGAGCGTAATTGCCTCTGCCATCAAATGAGTTTCTCGGCGTCCCCTGAAAGTCACGAGTGCGGGGCAGGGTAGCGTTCACCAGCTTGTCCAAGAAATCATACATTCGCTTCCCCCGCAAGGTTACCATCATTCCAATGGGCATCCCCTTACGCAGCTTGAAACTGGAGATGGAGCTTTTCGCCTTAGTGATCACCGGGTGCTGTCCGGTGATGGCAGCCAGGTCCCTTTCCGCTGCCTCCAGAGCGTGGGGATTCTTGGTCGCCTCCCCAAGGCCGATATTGACCACAATCTTCTCCAAGCGAGGCACCTGCATCACATTCTTATACCCAAATTCCGCCATTAAGGCAGGAATTGCCTCTTGTTGATATCTATCCTTCAGCCGTAACGTCAATCGATCACCTCGCCACAGCGGCGGCACACCCTCACCTTAGTGCCATCTTCCAAGGAGCGAAACCCTATACGGATGGGATGGCTGCACTTGGTGCAAATGAGCATCACATTGGAAATACAGACTGGGGCCTCGCGCTCAATGATGCCCGCTTGTCTTGTTGTTCCCTGTGGTTTCATATGCCGCTTCACTATGTTGACGCCATCCACAATCACACGGCCCTCTTTAGGAAAGGACTGCCTCACTTTCCCAGTCTTCCCTTTATCCTTTCCCGCAATCACCAGTATTGTATCGTCCCTTCTTATCTTCATTTCAACGCCTCACAGCACCTCCCGAGCTAATGAGAGGATCTTCATAAAGTTCTTCTCTCTAAGCTCCCTTGCAACCGGACCGAAGATACGAGTCCCTTTAGGATCATTCTTATCGGTGAGGATTACCGCTGCATTCTCATCAAACCTGATATAGGAACCATCGGAGCGGCGATAGGACTTTGCGGTGCGCACTACCACAGCGCGAACAACATCACCCTTCTTGACCGCACCGCCCGGAGTCGCCTCTTTTACCGAAGCCACGATGATATCACCGATACGAGCATATCTCTTCCCCGTTCCCCCAGGAACATTGATACACATAATGCTCTTGGCTCCAGTGTTATCGGCCACTTTCACCCGGGTATATGTCTGAATCATCTCACCTCACCCTTGGATATTACTTCCACCACCCGCCAGTGTTTCTCCTTGGACAGGGGCCGGGTTTCCTCAATCCTGACCATATCGCCTTCTTGACAAGCATTCTGCTCATCATGAGCCTTAAATTTCTTTATCCGTCTCACCGCTTTCTTATATATCAGGTGACGTCTATAAGATTCCACAGCCACCACCACAGTCTTATCCATTTTGTCGCTGACCACACGGCCCAGTTTAGTTTTCCTTCTCTTCCCAGCTTCTTCCATCAAAGCACTACCCCCCTAAAGGCTCTCTTTCCCTCAAGATAGTCTTAATCCTCGCGACCCTCCTCCTCACATTACGAATCTCGTGCTGATTCACAAGCTGTTTGGTAGCGAGGCGAAATCTCAGATTGAACAGTTCCTGATAAGACTCTTCAAGTTGCTTTCTAAGCTCCTCAGAACTCTGAGCACGAATCTCCTGAATCCTCACTTCAACTAACCCCTTGATATTGTATAGCGGCATCCCGAGACACAAACCTGGTATCTATGGGCAGTTTGTGGGATGCCAAGCGCATCGCCTCCTTGGCAACCTCCTCCTTGACTCCAGCCATCTCAAAGAGGATCCTCCCTGGCCTCACTACAGCGACCCAATGATCTACCGAGCCTTTGCCGCTCCCCATCCGAGTCTCCGCAGGCTTTCGGCTGACCGGCTTATCGGGAAAGACACAGATCCAAACCTTACCACCGCGCCTAACATGGTGCACAATGGCACGGCGTGCTGCCTCGATCTGCCTGGAGGTTAGCCAGGCAGACTCGCGAGCTTGAAGACCGTAATCACCAAAAGCGAGGGAATTCCCCGATTGAGCCTTCCCACCACGCCGACCACGATGCTGCTTTCGATACTTTACCCGACTTGGCTGTAGCATGGTCGCAATCTCCTATTCAGCCTGCTGTTCCTCTTGCGCTTTCTCCTCCTCCACGTCATCAAGCACCTCTGCAGGCGCTTTCTCATCCTCTACTTTATCAAGCACCTCAACAGGGGCTTTCTCCTCCTCTACTTTATCAAGCACCTCTGCAGGCGCTTTCTCCTCCTCTACTTTATCAAGCACCTCAACAGGGGCTTTCTCCTCCTCTACTTTATCAAGCACCTCTGCAGGCGCTTTCTCC
>DAOUVR010000100.1 GCA_030667555.1 Dehalococcoidia bacterium | reverse complement strand
CGGTGATGAGTGGAAAAGGTGGGGTAGGAAAATCGCTGGTTACTGGCCTGCTCGCTATCGCCCTCGCCCGCCAGGGCTATCAGGTGGGTATACTGGATGCCGATATCACTGGCCCCAGTATCCCCAAGATGTTTGGTCTCAAGACTCGCCCTATGGGAAGTGATAAAGGCATCCTGCCGGTGGAGACCAGGTCCGGGATCGAGGTCATGTCCATAAACCTGCTCGTGCCTCAGGAGGATGATGCCGTTATCTGGCGAGGTCCCTTGCTTGCCAAGGCAATCATGCAGTTCTGGGATGATGTATTCTGGGGCAAGCTGGACTACCTCCTGGTCGATTTACCACCGGGCACTGCGGATATTCCCCTTACCGTGATGCAGTCGTTGCCCCTTTCTGGCGTAGTCATTGTGTCTACCCCGCAGGACCTGGCGGGTATGATAGTGAGAAAGGCAGTGCATATGGCGAGTAATCTGCACATTGATGTGCTGGGGGTGGTGGAGAATATGAGCTACCTGATGATTCCGGAGACGGGGAAGAAGCTCGAGCTCTTTGGCAAGAGCAAGGGAGAGGACATGGCAAGGGAGGCCGATGCGCCGCTTTTGGGGCAGTTACCTGTAGACCCCGAGCTCGCCCAGCTTTGCGATGAAGGCGATATCGAGCGCTACAACTCCGACGCTTTCATTGCCTTTTCGCAGGCCTTCACCGAGGCGATGTCGTCCAAAGAATAGGTATTAAACTTTGCTAGCTATGAAGGGCTGAAAAATGAACCAAGTTCTAGAAGACGCTAAGTCCTGTACTGAGTGCGGTGCCTGTAACGAATTCTGCCCTACGTACAAAGTCACCGGTGAAGTTCAGCTTTCACCGATAGGGCGTCTGCAAGCTGCTATTGAAGTATTTGAAGGAAAAGAGATCAGCGAGCAATCGGTGGAAAGTCTTAATAGCTGTCTGGCATGCATGGAGTGTGACGCTGTATGCCCCGAAGGAATCAAGGTTACCGAAATCGTGCTTAAGTCCAGGAGCAAGCTGGTTGAAAGGGGACTGGGCCCCCTGCCGGGGCAGAACAGGATAATTGAAGGGATTCTAGCTAAAGGGAACTCGGTAAATGGTGAGCCCGAGAAAAGGCTGGAATGGCTGCCTGGGGAGTTCCCGCGGCGGGAATCCGATACCCTTTTATACATGGGTTGTCTTGGCTCTTACGTGGTGAAAGACGCAGCAACATCCGCCTATCTCGTATTAAAGAAGCTTGGTTTCGATTTCATGCTTCTGGAAGATGAGGGATGCTGCGGAACCTATATTTATGAGTCTGGGAAATTGGACCTTGCCAGCGAGCTTTTTCGGAAGAATGTCGAAAGATTCAATTCACTGGGCATCCGTAGGATCGTCTGCCTTTGTCCCGCTTGTCAGGAGTGCTTCAAATATTTCTATCCTGAGGTCGTAGGAGAGCTGAAATTCTCAGTCCATCACATAGTGGAAATCATATACGATTTATTAAAGGAAAATCGCACTTTGCTAAAAGAGGTTCAGAGAACCATTACCTATCAGGACCCCTGCCGGTTGGCCAGAGGGGAAAGCGTGACTGAGGAGCCTAGAGAATTGCTCAGTTGGTGCGGCGCTGAGTTGAAGGAGATGGAGAAGAACAGGGAAAGGGCGCAGTGTTGTGGTGCGGGGGGTGGAGTCATGACTGTTTATCGAGACCTTTCTATGAAAGTAGCAACCGATGTGCTGAACATGGCGGAGACGGAATCTATCGTTAGCTCCTGCCCTTTTTGCGCTTTTTGTTTGAACCGCGCCGCTAAGGCGGGGGAGTTGACAAAGCGTGTGACCTATCTTACCAACATAGTGCTCGATTCTCTGCCATAGCCTGCGGAAATCAGGGAGGCTGTTCATAAGTGTAGTTGCCCAATTTATTGAGCATTTGTGATCAGAAAAGTCGGAGCAAACACGGAAATAGAGGGTGGATGGGCTCCAAATATCCTCAAAACAAAAATTAGACGGCATCACTAAGTTAAAGGAGGTCAGAAATGCCCCTGTGCCTTACTACCCTTGGCGAAAATACTGCTGGAAGACCTCGTGTGCTTGCTGAGTGGGGATTGAGCATCCTGGTGGAGACGGATGACCAGAAGATACTGCTCGACACCTGCGCCGGCGCCACAGTGCCTCACAACGCCTCCGTTTTGAGGGTGGATTTATCAACAATTGACAGGATTGTGTTAAGTCATGGTCATTATGACCATACCGGTGGGCTTAGGGGAGTGCTCGCTGAGACAGGAGCGGTCGAGGTCGTTGCCCACCCCGATATATGGGGTGCCAAGTATGGCGTTTTCGGCGAGCGTAAGCGGTATAACGGTATACCCTTCGTCCGCGAGGAATTGGAATCCTTGGGTGCTTCATTCACCCTTAGTCGCGATCCATTTTGGATCACCGATGACATCGTGACCACAGGCGAGATCCCGATGGTCGCCGAGTATGAGCAGATCGATTCCCGCCTTTATGTTAAGGTGGATGGAGAGCTGGTCCCCGACCAAGTTCTGGATGATCGGGCACTTATCATAAAGACCGAATTAGGACTGGTGGTCGTTCTGGGCTGCGCCCATCGCGGCATGGTAAACACGCTATACCATGCTCGTGAGATAACCGGTATAGAGCTTATCCATACAGTGGTGGGGGGCACCCACCTCATCAGCGCTTCTGAGGAGCGCATCTCGCGGACTGTTGAAGCCCTCAAGGAGCTTGGCGTTCAAAGGTTGGGGGTGTCACACTGCACCGGCTTGCCAGCAGCGTCAAAATTGGCGCGAGCGCTAGGCGATAGCTTTTTCTTCAATAATGCCGGCAGTAGGATAACCATCCCATGATAGACTTGGTTGCCTTTGTCTTGACAGGCATAGTATAATGTGGGGACTCAAGGGGGTGAAAGATGTCCCTAGCAGATTTGCGTGATCTATTTGTCGTCATATTTTCTATAGCAGGGATTCTCGCCATCATCTTTATTAGCGTTATCACCTTTTTGCTTTACCGCCGCGTTCGAGTTATCCTCGATTCTTGGGCTGCAACTGTAGGGAATATCCGTGACATCACTTCCGTGTTCTCGGAGCATATCGCCAAGCCGCTGGCCAATATCGCCAGCGTTGTGCAGGGGATATCCCGGTTTTTTGAATTTATCTCAAGACCTCTGAGGAAAAAGGAGGAGGAGGATAGAGGTGGCTGGAGAGAATAGAGGGCAGTACTTTCTTATAGGGATCGTCCTGGGAGGGCTCATCGGCGCGGGAATCGCTATTTGGATTGTTGAGAGCAGACGCGTGCGGTTCAGGAAGCAAGGTGCTGGGTTTGGTGGTAGGGTGGCTGAATTTATCTCTGTAGTGCGAGATGAGTTCATCCCTGGTTTGAGGGATGCCATCAGGAAAAGTACAGATGAGGAAACAGAGGTTCCTCACCACATCTCCTCTGATGAGGAAAGGTTTGGGGAGGAGAGCGAGGTATAACCGGTACTTTGACACTTAGGGGAAAAAGCCAAAAGGGAGGCCAAGCCTCCCTTTTTAGTTCTCTTTGTATCTTGGGTAGGAGCCAAAGATCTTCAGCAAGGCAGTCTTTTCTCTCACCCGCTGTAGCACCTCGCTGACCAACGGGTCCTCACGGTGCCCCTCCAGGTCAAGTAGGAAGAAGTACCGCCCCAGGCTCTCCTTGGAGGGGCGGGATTCCAACTTTGCCAGGTTGATATTTCGCTCGGCAAACTCCCTAAGCACTTCGGATAGCGCCCCGGGCCGGTCCTCGGCGAAGGAGAAACATAGCGAGGTCTTATCAAAACCAGTTGGTGGGTGATCTGTTGGAGCGAGAACCACAAAGCGGGTGACGTTGGAGGCCTGGTCCTGAATCTCCCTAGCCAATATTTCTGCGCCGTATAGTTCGGCAGCCCTCGCTGTGCCGATAGCGGCACCGGGGTGGCTGGAGTCCATCATCTCCTCAACAGCGGCGGATGTTGAAAGGGCGGCAACGACCTGCGCCTTGGGGAAGCAGCGCTCAATGAAGCGGCGGCATTGCCCCAATGGCTGGGGATGGGAGAAGATCACCTTTACATCGCTCACCTCAGTCCCCGGCTTCGCCAGGAGATGATGCTCAATGGGCAAGACAAGCTCTTTTCTAATGAACACCTTCGACTCGTGGATAAGCAGGTCCAGTGTGTCGTTTACCGGTCCCTCGATGCTGTTCTCGATAGCCACCACCCCTTCCTCTGCCATCCCCGAGGCGACAGCGGTTGCTACCGCGGCGATGCTGGGGAAAGGGGTAAGCTGGGCGGTTTGATCATAGAGAAGCGCTGCTTCCTCGGTAAAGGTCCCTGGCGGTCCCAGATAGGCAATCCTTTTTACCATGTTTTTACGCCCCCTCCATATCGACCCAGTCCTCGCCATTCCAAGTCTTGCCATACCGTTCGTGTATTACCAGGGCGAGCAGCAATGCGCTCTGCAAGAAACTACCGTCGATGTCTCTGGGTACCTTATCCAGCACATTGGATGAATGGCGCAGGTCCAAATAATGAGAGTAGGTCACATTGCTTTCTGTTATCATATCCTGCAACTGACGCTCTTGCCACACAATGAAGAAATCGTCTGCCTGTATTAGTTGTATGCCATCGACCTTAATAAAAACTGGCTTAAGGTCTCCATTAATATCTTGCTTATATGCCGTTTTACACAAGACTTGCTTGCTTGGTGAATATACAATGTCTCTAAAGTCGAAAATTGTTGCCAGATTTGACCATGCCTTCTCGCACATCTTTATGTATTCGTCAATAGGGTCCATCAAGGTTCCACATACCTCTCATCAGACCACGGCGCAGCCCCATTGTAAAGCCTCTGCCTTCCACATTGCAAGCAGCTATACGCCTTCATATGATTGTTGACATCTCACCCCTTCCCCGTTGTCCCTGTCATTTTTGCCCTCCCTCCCGCTCATAAATACACTTCTGGGGGACACCCCCAGACCCCTGCCGGATTCTTATTGTCATTGCGAGGGGAGCGAAGCAAT
>DAOUVR010000148.1 GCA_030667555.1 Dehalococcoidia bacterium | reverse complement strand
GGCGAAGCGTGGTTGGAGTTGACATCTCGCCATTTGTCGATCGGCTGCCGGGTGGTGTGGAGACCCGGTGTTTCACAACGGAAAACGCCAGCGGCTCGACCTCTCAGGCGGCCAATATCGCAGAGGCGCTGGAGGCGGGCAGCTATCTTCTGTTAGTGGATGAAGACACATCGGCCACAAACTTCATGATACGTGATCGCCGGATGCAGGCCTTAGTCGAAAAGCGGCATGAGCCAATAACTCCCTTCGTCGACCAGGTGCAGAAGCTGTACCAGGATCACGGAGTCTCGACCGTGCTGGTTATGGGAGGCTCGGGTGACTATTTCGATGTGGCGGATACGGTTATCGCAATGGTAGAGTACATGCCCCAGGAGGTGGCCGAGGAGGCAAGGGCAATAGCGCAAAAGTATCCCACTGACCGGGCATCAGAAGGTGGAGACCACTTCGGACCTATCCCGAAGCGCATTCCTCTTTCGGAGAGCCTGGACCCGAGAAAGGGGCGGCGTGAGGTGCATTTGAAGGCCAGAGGAACGCGCTCGCTTCTGTTCGGGCGCGACGAGATCGACCTCTCCCATGTAGAGCAGATTGTGGAGGACGGGCAAGTGAAGGCCATTGGTTACGCCATGGCATACGCCAGACAGCGCTATATGGATGGCGGCACACCTCTCCGAGAAATCTTGGAGCAAGTCCAACGGGACGTGCAACAGGCGGGCCTCGACGGGATATCTCCCATTACATACCCTCCCGACCTTGTAGGCTTCAGGGCGCAGGAGCTGGCTGCTGCGGTAAATCGGCTGCGCACGCTTCGGGTAAAGCCTACGAAATCTGGATAGAAGTTTACATTAACCATTAATGTATGGCTGCTCACCAACAAATCACGAAAAATTGACGCTGTGGAAATCCATTCATGGTGAGCCCTTCGGCTCAAAATGACATATGGGCTTTGCCTCACAATGAAAGCGGGGCGTCTTGGATAGTTATTTAGATACTAGGCTGTTTGGAAATCGGGATAGGTTGGAGTATCAGCTAGAATCCTGCCTGGAGCGGATGCTCCAGGCTACCCTGCTATTACATTCGCCTGATGAATCAGGCAACTACAACGATCGAGATTAAGAGAGAAAATCCTCCCTCCCTCGAAGAGTCTTCGGCCTGGCGGGAGGGATCCTTCCCTGGAAGGAGAGGGAGGGGGAACTCACCCTGACGCTTCGACAGGCTCTCCGAACGAAGTATCGGAGTCCGCAAAGCGGACAGGGTGAACGGAAAAAGATTCTTGAAGTAGAAAGCGTCATTTATCCCTGGCGTCCCTGACCAGGCGGTGGCAATCGCGGCAGTTCCCTGGCGGCACCCAGTTGGGGTCGATGGTTGGGTATATGCCCATCCGTTGCAATAGGCGCAGCAGGGTGCAGGGAGGAAGACCGACCACATTCAGGTAGCAGCCCATGACCTGGGCCACGGGATGGAACTGGGTATCCTGGATGCCGTAGGCACCAGCCTTGTCCCAGGCGTAACCGGCGGTGACATAGGCTTCGATCTCCTCGTCGCTATATTCTCGCATTCGTACGCCGCTAATGCGGTAGCCGCTGAGCTGTTCGTCGCTGGCGGCATCTACCAGGGCCAGGCCGGTGATAACCCGATGTTCCTTACCCCGCAGCCGGCGCAACATGGCATAGGCCTCTTCCTCCGTTGCAGGTTTTCCCAGGATATCATCTCCGTCGGCAACCACGGTGTCAGCTCCGATAACCGTTCCCTCGCGTAGGGTGGATGCCACAGCCAGGGCTTTGTCGAGGGCCTCTTTCTGGGCAATAGCTACCGGGTCACCAGTGGATGGCGGAGTCTCATCAACCTTCGATGGTATTGCTTGGAAGGTGAGGCCCATGGCGGCCATGATCTCCTGTCTCCTGGGGGATTCGGAAGCCAGCACAAGCTGTTGGCGTGATTGGAAGGCATACTGCCTTTCTGGGCTATAAGATAGGGTGGCGATGCACTCGATGTGGTGAGTCTGGGGGAAGAGGTCAATGGGTAGCACCTCTTCCAGCACAAAGGGCCCATGGCACAGCACTCGCAGGTCGCGGGCCAAAGCCCATGGGTCACACGAGACATACACTATCCGTCGTGGCGGCCGATGCAGGATGGTCTGCAGGACTGTGGGGTAGCATCCGGTGCGCGGTGGGTCCAGAATCAGGGCATCAGGTACTTGCGGAAGGGACTGCAGTAACTTTTCCGTCTTGTCCTGGGCTAACTCAATGTTACTAAGCCCCTGGATGTTGACCTGGGCATCCTTGATAGCAGAGGCCGACTCCTCGATGGCGATGACCTTGCGGGCGTACGGAGCGAAGAGAACAGCGAAGGTGGCTACGCCAGCGTAGGCATCTACCACCAGTTCCTCGCCGGTCAATGCGAGACGCTCCCGCACCAACTCAGCCATTAGCTCCGCCTGGACTGTGTTCACCTGAAAGAACGAGGCAGCAGATATATGGAAGAGTTTGCCGTGAAGAGCCTCCTCGTAGTTTTTCTGGCCGGATGCCAGAGGCACATCGGGCTCTTTGAGGGTAGGCTGGATAAGCCACTGGCCGGTATTTACTCCGTAGCGGATAGAGAGTTGGGTAGTCTCTGCGCAGCGGCCCTGAAGCTGGGAAAGTGTTTCGTTGATCGATGGGTGCATGAGCAGACATCGATCGATATGCACAAAGCGACGGCTCTCGCGGTTGACGAAACCGAGGGCACCCTCTGGGCCCACGGTGAAGCGGGCGTGGTTACGGTAGCCCAGTGTTTGGGGCGCAGGCATAACAGGAGACACTGGAGCGTGGGGCATCCCTCCCATCGCTTCCATGGCCTCCTTGACCATCATGTGCTTAAGCTCCAACTGGTGCTCATAGCGTATGTGTTGCCACTGGCAGCCGGTACATGACCCAAAATAGGGGCAGGGTGGTTCCACCCGCTGGGCAGAGGAAACTGTCACCTTAACTACTCGCGCGGCGATACGATTGTGGTACTGCCGCACTACCTCAGCCAGTACCTCTTCGCCGGGGATACCTCCGAAGACGAACACCTTGGTGCCGTTGCACTGGGCCAAGGCTTCCCCCAATCGTCCCATGCCGTCCAGTTTTAAGGCAAGCGGGGCCGAATTTTCAACAGTATCGCTCATGTGTGGACATCTCCTGGTTTTGCTGGCAGGAAATTGATCGTTGAATTCTCCATGTTTCAACGCGGTTCTTGAGTCCTGAGCCTGGAGTAGTAAGGCGAAGTAGATAGATACAATGCGGCTAGCGGATTGTGCCCTAAAACCCGGTCTTTCACCGCAAGCACTGTCATGGGTAGGCGGCAATACTTCATAAAGAGGGTATCATGTCCTACACAAAGACCCAGTTGGATGACCAAATCAACTCCTTCGGCGTTCAAGATTTCAGCTTGGGTTATCGGACTGCACATCGACTCGAAGATACCAGGGCCTGGAAT
>DAOUVR010000181.1 GCA_030667555.1 Dehalococcoidia bacterium | reverse complement strand
GGAGAATCCGCCTCGTTCAACCGTTGAACGTATTCTATGGGCGAAAGGAGGTTGGAGAAACGACGGCGCTCAAAAAAGGACTGAGCCCCAGCGCCAAAGCCAAGATAGGGGAGATTCTTCCAGTAGGTCATATTGTGTTGACATCTCCTGCCCGGTCTGGCCCAGTTGGATATCTCGTAGTGCTCATAATCACTAAGCATTGTCTCGGCAAGAAGGAACATCTCTGCAGCGAGGTCGGGGTCTGGCCTAATCACCCTACCCGAGGCGATCTCCTGTGACAAAGGGGTGCCCTCCTCTACAGTCAGGGGGTAGAGGGATATGTGGTCAAGCTCAAGGCCGAGCACTTTTTCCAGGGCCTGCTGCCATTCCTCAAGGGTTTGGCCGAGTAGAGAATAAAGCAGGTCTATGTTCACGTTATCAAAAACCGTCCTTGCCAGCCCAAACGCCTCCAGGGCTTCGCTGGCGGAATGGCGACGACCAAGCTCCTTGAGCCTCCTGTCATCAAAGCTTTGCACCCCAAGGCTCAATCTGTTTACCCCCAGGGCTCGTAGCTGGCGAAGAAAGGGCTCACTAATGGTGCCCGGGTTGGCCTCAATGGTTATCTCCGCATCAGGAGCCACAGCAAAGACACGACCGCAAGCTTCAAGGATGGCGCCGAGATGCTGACCGTCGAGCATCGTTGGCGTGCCCCCGCCAAGGTATACGGTATCAACTGTTCCGCCGTACTCCCAACCGCGTATTTCCTTGACAAGGGCTTCCACATATCCTGGTATCAGCCATTCCATGCCACTGTAGGAATTAAAGCTGCAATAGTGGCATTTCGATTGACAGAAAGGGATATGAATATAGAGGCTGAGGTTCTCCATACACTTATTAGGCCCCGACAGGTGCTCGCCTGGGCAGAATGCGCCTGAAAGGTCTAAAGAACCTGCTAAGCCCACCACGCTCCCAGACGACGAGCAACTGGCTGGCAATGCAGAGCGAACTGTAGGTGCCGGTGATGACACCGATTAAAAGGACGAGGATAAAGTTGTGGATGGTTGCCCCGCCGAAAAGGAAGAGAGCCAGTAGGACGAATAAGGTGGTTAAGCTGGTGTTCATAGAGCGAGGCATGGTCTCCGTAATGCTGTTGTTCACTATGGTTTCGATAGGGCTGCTGGTTCTCATGGACATGTTTTCCCTGATACGGTCGAAGACCACGATGCTGTCATTGACACTGTACCCGATCACGGTGAGAATGCCGGCAATGAACATAGCATCGATCTCTATAGCGAAGAACACACCCAGAAGCGAGAAGATACCCAGCACAATAAGAACATCATGTAGAAGAGCAACTAGGGCACAGAGACCGAAGCGGAAAGACTTCATTAGCCTGCGGAAGGCCCAGGTGATGTAGAGCAGGATGCCGATTGAGGCAACTACAACAGCAATCACTGCGACATTCGTGGTTTCACCGGATATGGTTTCGTCAGCTAATGCCGAATCTCGAACATCGAAGTCTCCGAACTGAGCACCCAGTGCCTCCTCCACCTGAGCTCTCTCAGACGATGTAAGCACTCCTGTGCGAATGAGGAAAGTATTCTCTTCGTCGATTATTCTCTGAATGACGGCATCGCTATAACCCAGAAGCGCCATTTCCTCACGAAGCTCCGCCTGCTCCACTTGCTGCTCAAATCTTACCGTCATTGTCCAGCCACTGCTGAAATCGATACCCAGTTTAACAGGGGAGCCAAAGGCAATGGTAGAGTAGAGCATAGAGACTAGCCCGATAAGGATGATTATCCCCGATATGACGAAAAACCAGCGTCTTTTTCCAACAAAATCAAACAACCTTTTTCTCCCTCATCGTCATGGTCGAAAGAGCCAGACCTTCCTTACCATCGGGGTTAACGGCATGATGCGCAGAAAGCTCTTGGTAACAATAATGGCGGTCAACATGCTTACCAATACCCCAATACCTAGCGTCAGAGCAAACCCCATCACCATGGCACCGCCAAACATTCTGCTCCCAAACCAGTAGAGGATGGCACAAGTAATAAGGGTGGAGATATTGCTATCGCGAATGGCGGGCCAAGCACGATTGAACCCCGATTCGATAGCCGCCCTCAGGGCCTTCCCCCCCCTTAGCTCCTCCTTCATCCTTTCGAAAATGAGAACATTGGCATCTACGGCTATCCCTAAAGAGAGAATGAAAGCCGCAATCCCCGCCAGGGTAAGGGTAACCGGCACCATCTTAAATATCATAAGCATCACGACGGCATAGATAGCCAGGGAAACGCATGCCAACGCTCCGGATAGACGATAGTAAATGATCATGAAGAGTAAAAGCAGCACCACTCCGACTATCCCAGCTGTCAGACTCATGCGGATAGAGTCAGCGCCAAGGGTGGCATCAACGGTGCGGCTTGCTGCGGGACCAGAATAGAAAATGCCATTCTCCCAGTGTCCAAGGGGAAGCGGCAAAGCACCTGCGTTAAGCTGGATCGCCAGCATCTCTGCCTCGCCGATGTTCAGCCCCTCAATAACGCCACTGGCACCTATCTGAGCTTGAACTGTTGGTGCCGAGATAAGCATATTATCCAGGAATATGCCCAGAGGTTGCCCGATGAGGCGTCCTGTGATCTGCG
>DAOUVR010000094.1 GCA_030667555.1 Dehalococcoidia bacterium | reverse complement strand
GTCTACAAGAGGTTGGGCCAAGACCAGCCAATAGAGATAAAGCTCTTTGGCAAGGGGTTTAATCCCGCTGGCAAGTAGCCCGAAAGTGGATCGCTGTCTTGGAGAAACCCAAAGGTCAAAGGAAGCGGCAGGGAAAGAGGTGAGATGTGATGAAACCGAAAGAGCTCGAACAGGCGAAGCAACTTCTTGAGAGAGTTGTAACTACAGAAGAGGTTGCCGAGATTGAGAAGGTCATTGAGGAAGCAAAAGGGAAGATCCTACTGGAGCCAAGTCTGGGCTTCTGGGAAGGGAAAACGCCTTGCTGGCAGATGTTCCGTTGCCCCGATGAGATAAGAAGCGAGTGTCCAGCGTTTAAGTACCGGTCTTTGCCCTGCTGGGAGATTGAGGGGACCTACTGCAAGCTTTTCGATTACGGGGCGAAGGGAGATGGCACCGACATCTGCGAACACTGCCGGGTTTACACGAGGTGGGGCCACGGCGAGCCAATAGAGATAAGGCTCTGCGGCAAGGGGTTCAATCCCGCTGGTAAGTAGGCAGAGAAAGAAGGCGAATTAGAGTAAGATCGATGCAAAGCGAAAAACAGTCAAGCATGAGGGCATGCAGCGAAGGGAGCAGTCCAGCACCTTGTTGCATGCCCTTTCTGAGTGTTAGAATATATTTGAACCTGCGTATAAATTAGTCGAGCTAATTGCGTTAAACAGGAGGCAGCAGATGGAACGGATTGAGACTGGAGTGCCTGCAAGAAGGGAAACAGGCGCCGGGTATGCGGGGAGGATCTTCAAGGAGATTCAAGGGGTGATTGACGATACGGGGGGACAAGCGGGCGCCGTTATTCGTGTTTTGCAACAGACACAAGGGCTAATTGGATATCTCCCGGGGACGGTGCTAATGACCATCTCCAGGGATCTAAAGATGCCCCTGAGCGAGATATATGGAATAATCAGCTTCTATCACTTCTTCACCATGGTGCCTAAAGGTAGGCATGTCATCCAGGTCTGCATGGGCACCTGTTGCTATGTTAAGGGAGGTCAGCGACTCCTCGATATCTTGAAGAAAGAGCCTGGCCTTGAACCTGGCGGCATCACCCCAGACAGTAAATTCTCCCTGGAAACTGTTCGCTGCCTGGGCTGCTGTGGGCTATCCCCGGTAATGGCTATCGGGGATCAGGTTTACAGAAGGGTGAAACCCAGCGAGATAAAGGACATCCTTAGTTCCTATGAATAAGGAGTGTGTGAAGTGAAGCCACTTATGTTTGTAGAAGAGTTATTGAATTTTGGCGAGCAGGCTCGAGGTAAGCTAGCTGAACGGGAAGAGAAGACACATGTCAAGGTTCACCTTGGGACATGTGGCATCTCCTCAGGGGCGACCATGGTTCTCGAAACCTTTACTCGTGAGATAGAAGCCCGCAAGCTATCCGATGTCGTGGTGCTCCGGGCAGCCTGTATTGGACTGTGCGGCGTCGAGCCGGTGGTCACGGTTATCACACCGGGGCAGGAGAAGGTGATTTACATAGAGGTCACTGAGGACAGGGTACCCCAGATCGTGGAGCAGCACATCGCAGGAGGAAAGGTAGTTGAGGAATGGATTCTGGATGAGAACGCTCCCTTGCTGAAGCTTCAAGAGATAAGGGTAATGCATAACCAGGACCTCGACCCTATGAATATCGATGAGTATATTGCCAGAGGTGGCTATCAGGCCCTGGCCAAGGTTTTAACCGAGATGAAACCGGAGGAAGTTATTGAGGAGGTCAATAAATCAGGTCTGCGGGGACGAGGTGGGGCAGGCTTCCCCACTGCTAGAAAGTGGGGCTTTGTCCGCAGTAGCCCTGGTGACGAAAAATATGTTGTTTGCAATGGTGATGAGGGCGACCCCGGTGCCTACATGAACCGGGCTGTTCTCGAGGGCAACCCCCATTCGATTATTGAAGGCATGGCCATCGGCGCCTATGCCATAGGGAATGTACGCCACGGCTATGCCTATCTCCGCGCTGAATATCCCCTCGCCATCGAGACCTTAAGCCACGCTATCGCTCAGGCACGGGAATATGGGCTTCTTGGCAATAATATCCTGGGCACTGGTTTCGAATTCTCCCTCGACATCTTCCCCGGCGCCGGTGCCTTTGTCTGCGGAGAGGAAACAGCCCTCCTCGGTTCTATCGAGGGAAGGAGAGGAAATCCCAGGCAAAGGCCACCCTTCCCCGCTAATAAAGGGCTCTTTGGCAAACCGACCACCCTCAATAATGTCGAGACGTGGTCGGATGTCCCACCGATTATTTTGCAGGGGGCCGATTGGTTCGCCAACGTCGGTACCGAGCAAAGCAAGGGGACAAAAACCTTATGCCTCGTGGGCAAGGTGAGCAACAATGGCCTTATCGAGGTTCCCCTGGGAACACCACTGGGGCAAATTGTGTTCGATATCGGGGGTGGCATACCCGATGGCAAGAAATACAAGGCAGTACAAATAGGTGGGCCATCGGGTGGTGTTATCCCCATTGAACATCTGAATACCCCCATCGACTATGAATCGGTTACCGCACTGGGAGCCATCATGGGATCTGGCGGGCTCGTTGTTATGGATGAAGATAGCTGTATGGTGGATGTTGCCAAATACTTCCTCCAATTCACTAAGGACGAGTCTTGTGGCAAGTGCACCCCCTGCCGGGCTGGAATCCCCAAAATGCTGGACCTCCTAACCAAGATCAGCCACGGTGAAGGGACGATGGAGGACCTCGATATCTTGGCAGAGTTGGTAGAGATGATTGCCTCGGCCTCGCTATGCGGTCTGGGTCAGACCTCCCCCAATCCGGTGCTAACCACCATTCGCCATTTTAGGGAGGAATATGAGGCCCATATCATCGACAAAAGGTGCCCGGCTGCTGTCTGTCAGGATCTATTTAGAACCCCCTGTCAGCATACCTGCCCCGTCGGACTTGACGTCCCTGGATATGTCAGTCTGATCAAGGAGGGTAAGTTCGCTGAGGCCTACAGTTTAATCAAGCAGCGCAATCCTTTCCCTTTGGTCTGTGGTCGGGTGTGTAATCATCCATGCGAGGGCAAATGTCGTCGTGGTCAGGTCGATGAACCTGTAGCTATCAGGGACCTAAAGAGATTTGCTGCTGACTACGCCTTTGAGTTAGGGCTGGAATACACCCCGGAGGTGAAGCAGAGAAGAGAGGAGAGGGTCGCAATTATCGGAGCAGGCCCGGCGGGACTGTCAGCAGCCTGGGACCTTGCCATGGAAGGATACCAGGTCACGGTGTTTGAGGCCCTGCCCGTGGCTGGAGGGATGCTGGCCGTGGGCATTCCCGACTACCGTCTCCCCAACGATATCCTTAAGAGCGAGGTGGAAACGGTTGCCAGGCTTGGCGTAGAGATAAGGCTGAACACACCCATTGACGATATTGAATCCCTGCTGAAAGACGGGTATCGAGCAGTATTCATTGCTGTCGGAGCTCACAAGGGAGATAAGATGGGGATTCCAGGCGAGGACTTGGAAGGGATACATGATGCCATTGACTTTCTGAGAGAGGTTAATCTGGGAAATAAAATGGAGGTGGGGAAGAAAGTGGCGGTCGTTGGTGGAGGCAACTCGGCAGTCGATGCTGCCAGGGTGGCTTTGAGGAAGGGCGCAGAGGAGGTACACATATTCTACAGGCGAGAGAAAAAAGATATGCCAGCGATTATCGACGAAATAGAAGCTACCGAAGAGGAAGGAGTCTTTTTCCACTTCCTGACAGTTCCCACCAAGATCTTAGGCAAGAATGGCAAAGTATCAGGGCTTGAATGTATTCGAATGGAGCTAAAAGAGTTTGATAGAAGTGGCAGGAGAACTCCCTACCCCATTGAAGGGTCTGAATATACGGTTGATGTCGATACGGTTATTGAGGCCATAGGTCAACGACCTGATACCTCATTTATTAAGGATAACGACATCAAACTAGGCAGAGGGGGAACCATAATCGCTGACCCCCGGACCCTGGCCACTGACCGTAGCGGTATCTTTGCTGGAGGAGATGCGGTAACCGGTCCATGGACGGTAATTGAAGCTATCGCTGCCGGGCAGAGGGCTGCCTGTTCTATTAAGAGATACCTGCAGGGGAAGGAGCTTACTCCATTAGTCGAGCGCAATGGCTATAAACCTATTGCTATCTCTTCGGTGCCGCCAACTGACGAGGAGACCAAGGAGAGAGCCAGGATCAGAGCTGCCGAGATCGCCATGACCGATAGAAAGGGATCCTTTAAGGAAATAGTTTTACCTTACACCCCAGAGGAAGCCAGGGAAGAGGCCTCTAGATGTCTCAGATGTGACCTTGAGGCTGAATAGGAGTAAGAGATGAATGAGATAACTCTGACAATTAACGACAAACAAGTTAAGGGGAAGGAAGGGGATACCGTTCTTGAAATCTGTCAGGCCAATGACATCGATGTGCCCACCCTCTGCCATCTTGACGGATTGAGCGACGTTGGGGCCTGCCGAATGTGTGTCGTGGATATCGAAGTGGAAAGAAAGCCAGTCCCTTCCTGCACCTATCCCGCCAGGGACGGACTGGTGGTAAAAACAAACACTGAGCAACTGGAGAAATATCGCCGCCAGATACTGGAACTCCTCTTCACCGAGCGCAATCACTTCTGTATGTTCTGTGAGCAGAGCGGAGACTGTGAGCTACAGAAACTGGCCTACCGATATCAGATGGACAATGTGCGCTACCCTTATACTTTCCCTTCTTTTCCCGTTGATCCATTGAGTGATTACCTGGTAATAGACCATAACCGCTGCGTCCTTTGTGGCAGGTGTATTCGGGTATGTAGTGAGATAGCAGCAACCTATACTCTGGATTTCGGTGGACGTGGCTGGGTAGCGACGGTAGTTGCCGACCTGGAGCAGCCAGTGGGCGAATCAACCTGCACCTCCTGCGGTGCTTGCGTGCAGGCATGTCCGACAGGTGCCATTTTCAGCAAGCTAAGTCTTTACAGAGGTATACCAGGCGAATGCCAGCAGATAACCACCGTTTGTCCCATCTGCGGAGATGGCTGTGAACTGGATGTACTGGTTAAGGACAATAACATCGTGAGTATTGAAGCACCAGAGCTAACTGGGCTAAAGGGGCCGCTTTGCAAACAAGGCCGCTTTGAGTTGCTTCGCGAAACCCGTCCCAGGATCACCTCC
>DAOUVR010000098.1 GCA_030667555.1 Dehalococcoidia bacterium | reverse complement strand
TGGCAATTGTGGGTGCCCCCCACAACTACGCCCCAGAGCGGGTGGGCATATGTCATTCTGAGTTAGGGCGGGTTTGAAATCCGCCCCTACTGCTGGTTTCACCGGGCGGGCAACCAGCAGTGTGTCACGAAGGTATTGAGCGATTAAGAGCACTTGACTTCCCCAGTATTTGGAGTAAAATATATATGACATGCTTGGGTCAATCTTTCAGCTAAGCTGATATGTAGGCACCCCATATGTCGGGGTGCCTTTCAGCTTTAAGGAGGGTATTATGCAATCGAGTCTTATCGGCAAGATTGAAAAGGCTCACCGTTACGCTGAACAGCGAGAGCGCATAAAATTCTCGGATTTTGCGGTGAGCTTTGCCGGGGAGAACAATACACATGCAACTAGCTATAGAGAAGGGCAGTGGCACTGCTCCTGCAGCTTCTTCGCCAAATGGGGGCTTTGCAGCCATACCATGGCGTTGCAGAAGATTCTCGTCGGGATGCTCCCTGAAGAAGCCCTCTCCCCGGAGATTGCAGAAAAGCTAGGAATCGCCTGAGTTTATTCCCTTAGCCGCCTCAACTCTATGGTGACTAGATTCCACTTGTCCATACAGTCCAGTTCAACAACATCTTGGTCTCCTCCCCACTCCGCAGGAAAGCTACCGCCAAACTGCAGCATGATGAGGTACGGATAGATATCATGATAGAAGAAGCCACAAAGCCCGGCAGTATTGTGACCACTGAGCTCTAGCTTATCTCCCACCTTGTGCCCGGCGCTACAGCTCCCTTTGACCGCCTTGATCGTGCCTACCACCCGATAACCGACCTGGTTTGCCACAGTACACCTCCCTTTCTTACATTCTTTCCAAATGTCATGCTGCGATCAATTATGCCACAACGTTTTCATTTCTATTGCGGGTAAACCTCAACGGGGATTTTCTTTATGTACTCTCTCGCCTCAGCAACCACAAACAGCGACCCTGTTGCACAGATAAGGTCTTTGCGCCCCGCCATTTGCAGAGCACGCTCCACCGCTACAGACACGCTCTTCGCTATCTCTCCCTTCACCCCTTGTTTCTCCAGTTCCTCTAATAGGAGTTGCGGCTCCAATGCCCGTGGGTGGCGAGACCGGGTAACTATAGCAAAGCTGGAGAGCGCTGCGAGTTCCTGCACAATCCCCGCCATATCCTTATCGGAAGACACCCCTAATATAAGGATTAAACGGTCGAAATCCAGATTATGCTTTAGTGCATCCTTCAATCTCCTTGCCGACTCGTGGTTGTGGGCGCCGTCAACAAGGAAAATGGGGCTTTGACATAGAATCTCCAGTCGCCCTGGCCAACGCACTGTGGCCAGGCCCTGAGCGATATTCTCAGCATCAACGCCAAGCACCTCCAGGGCGGCGACGGCAGCAGCAGCGTTCTCCAATTGGTGGTCACCAAGAAGCGGGATAGTAAGGTTGTAGCTACCAGCTTTTCCCTTTACCTCAAAGGTTTGCCCATTGATGTCTGAAGCCAATTTACGCCAGCTAATATCCCTTCCCGCGACGATTGCCCTGGCCCCCTTCTCGAGACAAACCGACCTTATCGCCTCCGCAGCCTCACTCCGCTGGGGTGAACTTACCACGACAGCCCCCGGCTTTATGATGCCAGCCTTCTCCCTGGCTATCTGCTCTAGAGAATTGCCAAGAATCTCGGCATGTTCCATGCTGATCGACGTTATAACCGAAACCTCAGGCCTTATCACATTAGTGGCATCGAGGCGTCCCCCCAGTCCCACTTCCAGAACCTGGAAATCAACCCCCTTGTCTCTAAAGTAGGTAAATGCCATGGTAGTCAATATCTCGAAGGTGGTAAGTTCACCATAAGCATGCCGAAGATTCACCGCCTCAACCTCGGGCTTCAACCTGTCTGTAACAGCCGCTAGCTCCTCCTCGCCGATGAGCTCTCCACCGATACGGATTCGCTCACGGAAGGTGTGCAGATGAGGAGAGGTGTAAAGCCCCGTCCTGTAGCCTGCGGCTGAGAGGGCCGAAGCGATCATAGCGGCGGTGCTTCCCTTGCCCTTTGAACCGGCTACAAGAACCGATCTCGGTGCCAAATGAGGATTGCCCAATCTCTCAAGGAACTCATCCATACGCCTCAGGTCGAATTCCCTGGACCAGTACGAGGGAGGCAATTTCTCAAAGTCGGTAAAGCTCAGGATGTAGTTCAGCGCTTCCTGGTAATTCATGTTATTAGTATATCATAGGAAATAAGAGGGCACTCAGTCGATACCTGTGTTATAATACAGCAAAACCCCCGACACGCAATCCGTCGATGTTTACACACCTTCATGTGCACACTGAATACAGTCTCCTCGATGGAATGTGCTCCATCCATCGACTCATCTCCAGGGCGAAGGAACTGGGGATGAACAGCCTAGCCATCACCGATCACGGCACCATGTATGGAGTAATTGAATTCTATCTCGCTGCCAAAGAGGCGGGGATAAAGCCAATCATTGGGTGCGAGGTCTATGTAGCACCCTTTGGACGCCATTCAAAAACTGCCAAAGACAAGAATCCATATCACCTCATTCTGCTCGCCAAGAACGAAAAGGGTTATCAAAACCTCATTCAACTCACCACAAAGGCTCACCTTGAGGGGTTCTATTATAAGCCGAGGGTAGATCGGGAACTTCTGGAAGAACACCATGAGGGACTGATTGCCCTATCAGGGTGCCTCCAGGGTGAGATCCCGCGCCTCATTCTGCAAGGGGACAATGAGGAAGCTAAGAAAGCTGCCCTCTGGTACAAAGAATTGTTCGGTGATTTCTACCTTGAGCTTCAACGTCACCCTATAGAGGAGCTGGAAAAGATAAATCGTGAACTGATCGCCATAGGCCAAGCGCTGGACATACCCCTCGTAGCGACCAACGACACTCACTATGTCTATAAGGAGGATTCCTTCTCCCATGAGCTCCTCTTATGCGTCCAAACCAACTGCACCATCTATGATGACAAGCGGCTAAAGATTGGAGACACCTTCTACCTGAGAAGTGAAGAGGAGATGGCAGAGCTTTTCTCCGACATTCCCCATACACTACATAACAGCGAGCGCATCGCTGATATGTGCCATCTAGAACTGGAATTTGACCGTCTTCTCCTCCCCGAGGTCAAAACACCGGAGGGCAAGAGTGCCGATGATTACCTTGAAGAGCTCTGCCGAACGGGACTTGCCCGTCGATTTGCTGAACCTTCCAGCGAGGCAGTAGAGCGGCTGGAGTATGAGCTGGATGTAATACGAAAAACCGACTTCGCTAACTACTTCCTGGTGGTTTGGGATCTGATATCCTTCGCTAAAGAACGCAAGATCCTCTTCGGCGTCAGGGGCAGCGCTGCCGCAAGCCTCGTCCTTTACTCTCTTGGGATCACCAATATCAATCCTTTGGAACATAATCTGGTCTTTGAGCGCTTTCTTAATGTGGAGCGCAAGGAGATGCCAGACATCGACCTCGATTTTCAAGATGACCGGCGTGATGAGCTAATCTCCTATGCCGCTAAAAAATATGGACGCGACCGTGTTGCCCAGATCATTACCTTCGGCACCTTTGGAGCGAGGGCAGCGCTGAGGGATGTGGGAAGGGCTCTGGGAATGCCCTATGGGGATGTTGACCGGGTAGCCCGGCTAGTGCCCTTCGGGCCCAACATGACCCTGGAAAGGGCCATTGAGGAGAACCAGGAGCTAGGGAAACTCTACTTTGATGATGAAGGTGTGCGCCAGCTTGTCGATAACGCCAAGCGTCTTGAGGGAATCGCCCGCCATGCCTCGACCCACGCCGCTGGTGTGGTCATATCCAAAGTACCACTTAGCCACTATGTACCCCTTCAAAAACCAACCAGGGCGGACGACGAAGCGATCGCCATGACTCAGTTCCCCATGGAAGCCATCGCTCAAATAGGCTTGCTCAAGTTGGATATCCTGGGGTTGGTTAACCTGACCATTTTGCAGAAAACGACGGAGATCATCGCCCAGACCCAGGGTGTATACATTGACCTCAGCCACATCCCTCTCGATGACCCCAGGACCTTTGAGCTTCTTTCCTCAGGGGAGACCACGGGGGTTTTCCAGCTTGAGGGTACAGGGATGCGCCGCTTCGTCAAGGAACTCAAGCCCTCCGCATTCAGCGATATTGCCGCCATGATCGCCCTGTACCGCCCCGGTCCCATGCAGCACATCCCCACTTTCATCAAGGCAAAGCATGGTCTAGAGCCGATCCAGTTCCCTCATCCCGCCCTTTCCCAGATATTGGAAGAGACCTACGGCGTCATCGTCTACCAAGATCAGGTGCTCCTCATCGTTCAGGCATTCGCCGGCTACAGCCTGGGACAGGCCGATATATTCCGAAAAGCTATGGGTAAGAAGATACCGACTGTGATGAGGAGGGAGAGAAAGGACTTTATCGCCGGGGCAAAGAGGAAGGAATTCTCCGAAGAGCTAGCCAGAGACGTTTTTGACCTTATCGAGCCCTTTGCTGGCTATGCTTTCAATAAGGCTCATAGCGTAAGTTACGCTATGATCGCCTATCAGACCGCCTATCTAAAAGCTAATTACCCCGCGGAGTATATATCGGCATTGTTTACCATGCACATGGGTCAACCGGAGAAGATCAGCTCCGCTATAAACGAGTGCCGTCGCCTTAACATCCCCGTCTTGCCCCCGGACATAAACAACAGCAGCAGTACCTTCTCTATAGAGGATATAGATGGACAAAAGGGCATTCGCTTTGGGCTGGGAGCGATTAAAAACGTCGGGCTCGGAGCAGTCGCACCAATCATCGACAGTCGCCAAGAAGAAGGCGTCTTTAAATCTATTGAGGACTTCTGCCGCAGGGCTGACCTCAGAGCTATAAACAAGCGTGCCTTGGAGAGCTTGATCAAGGTTGGGGCGCTGGACTGCCTGGGTGGTCGCGGCGCTCTTTTAGCCAGCATCGACCGCATCATGTCTCTGTCCCAGAGCGAGCAACGGCTTAAAGAAAGCGGGCAATCCACTATGTTCGACCTTTGGGGAG
>DAOUVR010000156.1 GCA_030667555.1 Dehalococcoidia bacterium | reverse complement strand
TATGGTCGTCGCTATATCCCAAATGATAGCTAAAGCGATAGAGCTTTCAGAAGAAGAATATCCACAATAGGAGGTGCAAAAACGTACAGGAAAATGCTCGTTCCGTTGGACGGCTCCAAGTTGGCCGAAGTAGTCCTGGTTTATGTAAAAGAACTTGCGGGGAGGCTTGATCTAGACGTAACTTTTCTTTATGTTTGTAGCCCGGAGGAACGCGAACCGGCTCCCATGCACCGAGACTATGTCGAGGGGGTGGCTGAGATAGTAAGGCGTCAGTCAGAGGAGGTCCAGGAAAAGGCAGTCATTGAAACAGGAGGTAGCGCAATAGAGGCTCAAGGTGTACTGGCTGTGGGCAACCCCGCTGAGGAAATAATTCGTTACGCTTATGAGAACAGCATCGACCTGATAATGATGGCCACCCATGGCCGCTCTGGAATCGGGCGTTGGGCCATGGGCAGCGTGGCTGATAAAGTCCTTCGTGTGTCAAAGATTCCCGTTTGGCTGGTTAGAGCAGGGATCTCCGAAAATATTGTTTACAATAAATGGCCAAAGAAAACCATACTGGTCCCGTTGGACGGTTCAGAGCTGGCTGAATCAGTGCTTCCCCATGTCGAAGCGCTGGCAAAACAGCGTAATGGTGACACAGTTGACATCATTCTGCTCAGGGTTTGCGAATATGCAGTCGTCCCCGACGATAACGCAAGAGGGGTGCCCTCGGGCTGGGAGAAGGGTGTAAGACGTGAAATAGCCAGGTCTAAGCGGGAATCTGGGAAATACCTGGCTGAAGTAGAGAAGCGGCTTGAGGATGCCGATCTCAGAGTACAGTCAGAGGTGCTGGTAGGCGAGCCCCCAAACGAGATCATAAACCATGCCAATGGCAACCCATTTAGTCTCATTGCCATGGCAACCCACGGGCGTTCTGGTCTCAAGCGATTGGCCTATGGCAGTGTCGCCGACAAGGTTTTACGGGGGGCCTCATGTCCCCTCCTTGTAGTGAGACCAAGCTAGCTGCGCTTCATCATCCGTTTGCCCTCTCCGCCTCAACGAGCTATTATCTCCGGTGGAAACGTCTTTACCACGGCTGGAGGTGATACATGAAATCGGCCACTGAATACATCTGGTTCAACACCAGTAAGCATCGTGAATTCATCAATATCACGGACAGGGTGGAAGAGCTGGTACGGCGTAGCGGTATTGCTGAGGGTTTCGTGCTGGTGTCTGCAATGCACATCACCGCCGGAGTGTATGTTAACGATGCCGAGCCGGGACTGATAGCCGACATCGAGGAGTGGTTGGAGTACCTGGCCCCATATAGGTCAGATTACAGGCACCATGCCACCGGTGAAACAAACGGAGATGCCCACTTAAAGAGCCTGCTAGTCCACCACGAGGTTATCGTGCCAATCACCAACGGCAAGCTCGACCTCGGCCCCTGGCAGCAGGTCTACTACGCCGAGTTTGACGGCCAGCGAAGAAAAAGGGTCATACTAAAGGCACTGGGTGAGTGAGGACGAACCCACCGTCTGAACCAGACATTTCTCAGTTTTACAGAGTCCTCTTCACTCAAAGGCATCTGTGCAGCTAAGCAACTGCCAGAGATATATGCCACGCTTACCGTCACAATCGAACGAAATATCCCTTTTCGCGCAGGTTAAGGCACCGACCTTCAGTTGTTGATCTTCATCTTACATTGATTAAAACCCATGCTCCACACGCTACCCCTACGGCATAGCCAGCTGTACTCCACCAGTCGCACTACCAGTTGAGGCGCTGAGCCTCCGATTCCCTATGACAAGCTTTACAGAGCGAGATTTGAGTAGGATAATGTGTCGATTGGAACATCCTGCCGAACGATGTCCCACAAAACAAGGTATCCACGCAACGGCAACCTGCGGCAGCTAACAAATAACGATGGAGAAGGCTAATGGTTGATGTAAAGGAAGTAGCTGATAAAATTTATCGGCTCGAGACGCCGATACCCGGGGTGTATGGCATCTTTGTAGTATATCTCATCCACGAGCCGCAGGGGGTTTTGGTAGAGCCCGGCCCGGCGGCTGCCGTCCCCCTTATTCGCGAGGGGATGAGCTACGTGGGCATGAAGGACCTGGCCTACATCATCCCCACCCACATCCACATGGACCACGGAGGAGGCATGGGAGCACTGGCCCAGCTTTTCCCCAAGGCTAAAGTGCTGGTTCACCCCAGAGGGGCAAGACATGCCATCGACCCCTCTCGCCTTATCGAAGGCACCAGAATGGTTTTTGGCGCTGACTTCGAGGCCCACTATGGACCTATACTCCCCGTCCCCGAATCCCAGGTATATGTGCCCGAGGACGGGGAGGTAATCTCGGTCAACGGAAGGGAACTGCAGATCATATATGCGCCGGGCCACGCACAGCACCACATAGCCATCTTCGACCGCAGTGTGCGGGGTCTTTTCTGTGGTGAAGCCCTGGGCATGCCAGTAGATCGCACCAAGCCATTCGCCTTTCCTTCAGTCGCTCCACCCAACTTCGACCAGGAGCTTTATTTAAGTACCATAGAGAAGTTGAGACAGCTTGATGCCCGGATTCTACTCTATTCGCACGGTCCGGCCGTCCAGCGGGAGCCAGAAACGCTTATCGAATCTGTTGTGGAAAACACCCAGGTCTTCGGCGACCTTATCCTCAACGCTATGAAGGAGGGCGAGTCCTACCAGGCCATTGGACGCAGACTAGCAGACCACATGGAGAGTCGCTTCGGCATTCGGGTAGACGAGGCGGGCCTGGCGATGATTGTAGGCGGATACACCATGTACTACAAGAGCAAGGGGTTGGCGTGAGGGAGCGGTCACACGAGCACCAGGCCTGTTGTGGGCCAGCCCGACTTAGAATAGAAGACCTAGGCGGCGCCTGAAGGAGCCGATACCAAGCTAATGTCGCAGAGACTGAATAACGGCGCCGAGCCACCGCACCCAGGCGAGGCAGCGGGTACGGCCAACGGAGTAAGCAAAGGTACCGCCCTCCTTGTCGCTACCCTGGCCTCTTTCCTCATGCCCTTTATGGGCTCGTCGATAAACATCGCACTTCCCTCCATTGCAAAAGACTTTTCCATGAACGCGGTCCTGTTGAGCTGGGTTGCCACTTCGTATTTGTTGGCCGCAGCGGTATTTCTCGTCCCCTTCGGGAGACTGGGGGACATACACGGACGCAAGAAGGTCTTCGCCGCCGGGATAGTGGTATATACGCTCGGATCTCTCCTATGCGGCGTTTCAATTTCTTCCGCCATGC
>DAOUVR010000033.1 GCA_030667555.1 Dehalococcoidia bacterium | reverse complement strand
TCCCGGGCATTGGTTGGCCCTCAAGAAATCTTAGCGAGGCCCCTCCACCTGTGGAGACATGGGTCATATTGTCCACCAGTCCCAGTTCCTCAACAGCCTCAGCGGTTGAGCCTCCCCCGATGATAGTGGTAGCATCTAAACCTGCCAGAAGGTGTGCAATAGCCTGGGTCCCATTGGCGAACTTGGGGAACTCGAAGACGCCCACCGGTACGTTCCAGACGATCGTTTTACTCTTGCGGAGCTTAGCTTCAAAAAGCGCGATACTCCGTGGCCCGATGTCCATAACTTGCCATCCTGAGGGCACTCCAGTAATCTGCACGGTTTTAGACTTGGCACGTGGTTCAAATTTGTCGGCAACTACGACATCGGTAGGCAGGAGGAGGTGAACCCCTTTCTCTTCGGCCTTCTCCATCAGTCGCTGTGCTAGGCTTAACTTATTGTTTTCTACAGGAGATTCGCCAACATCGTACTTCAAAGCCTTCAAAAAGGTGGAGCCCATACCTCCGGCAATGATCAGGGAGTCTACCCTACCCAATATATTTTCTATTACCCCTATCTTATCGCTTATCTTTGCACCCCCGATGATGGCAGTGAAAGGGCGCGCTGGATCTTCAAGGGCTTTATCAAGCATATCTATCTCTTTCTCCATCAAGAAGCCGGCTACGCTGGTAAGATACGCGGTAACACCTACATTGGAGGCATGTTTCCTGTGGGCAGTGCCGAAGGCGTCATTAACATGGATATCAGCGAGTTGAGCTAGAGCCCAAGCAAATTTGGGGTCGTTCTTCTCCTCCTCGGGATGGAAGCGCAGGTTTTCCAGCATGAGGATGTCACCCTTTTTGAGTTTTCGTACTGCTTCTTCGACCTTGGGTCCGATACAGTCGGTGGCCATCTCCACATGCGAATTGAGGAGCTGAGACAGACGCTCAGCCACCGGGGCCAGCCTTAGCTCATCGACCACCTTTCCTTCGGGACGTCCCAAATGTGAGCAAAGGATCACTCGCGCCTTATTATCAGTAAGATACCTAATGGTAGGGAGCACAGCACGAATTCGGGTGTCATCGGCGATGGCGCCTTTCTCGTCCAAGGGAACATTGAGATCAACCCTTACTAAAACCCTTTTGCCTGTGACATCGATGTCTCTGATGGTTTTCTTGTTCATTCCTTCTCCTCGTTGTCCATCCATCTATGAACAAAAATATCAGGTGCTAGATATGGTCACCTGATATGGCGGACATATCGCTAAGCTCCATTAAGCATCGTCTTTCTGTACTCCCAGCTCTTTCTACTTCTTTGTTTCCACCAAAGAAGCAAGCTGAGGAAAGGCGCATAGAACCCGCTTCACTATCCCTTCAGTATCCAGATCATACTTGGCGCGAAGCGTATCCAGAGATCCGTGTTCCGCAAACTCGTCGGGTAGTCCAATGCGCTCAATCTCAAGCTCATGGATGGGCGAGCTTTCCAAAAGTTCAAGCACGGCGCTGCCAAACCCGCCCTTTAGAGCATTATCCTCGATAGTAACTACCCTCTTGATTCGTTGGGCTGCATCCAGGATTAGTGATGAATCGAGAGGCTTGATGAAGCAGGCATTGATCACGGTGCATCCTATCCCTTTGTCGGCTAATCTTTGCGCCGCTTCAATGCATGGCGCTACAGTAGAGCCTATGGCAAGGATTGCGACGTCATCCCCGGTCCTGAGCACTTCCCCCTTCCCTATGGGCAGTTCGTGTAGCTCCTCTTCCAGAGATACACCCAATCCGGGGCCTTTGGGGTAGCGAATCGCAAAGGGGCGGTTTGCCCTCACCGCTGTGTAAAGCAGGTGTTGAAGCTCGTTCTCATCTTTCGGCGAGGCGAGAACCATGTTAGGAATAAAACTTAGATATGAGAGGTCGAAGGTGCCCTGGTGGGTCTTGCCATCTTCGCCCACAATTCCCCCTCGGTCGATGGCAAAGATCACCGGCAGGTTCTGGAGACAAACATCGTGGATGACCTGGTCAATGGCACGCTGGAGGAAGGTGGAATATATAGCGACAATGGGGCAAAATCCCTGGGTGGCAAGCCCTGCAGCGAATGTAACGGCATGTTGCTCACAGATGCCCACATCAAAAATCCTTTTCGGGAACTTGTCAGCAACGATGCTTAGGCCGGTGCTTTCAGGCATCGCGGCAGTGATGGCTATTACTTTGGGATTCTCCATGGCAAGCCGGAGGACCGTTTTACCAAAGACCTCACTATACGAGGGGGAACTTTCTTTCTTGCTTTGATTTGGGGACACACCATGAAAACCAACCGCATCCGTCTCGGCAGGGCGATGCCCTTTGCCCTTCTTGGTGACCACGTGGACAAGAGTCGGCCTATGATAGTATTTTTTTACCTGGAACAGCACTGTCTCTAGTTCGGTGATATCATGCCCATCGATCGGTCCAATATAGGTAAAGCCAAGCTCGTCCCAGAACATCGAGGGAATGATTATACCCTTCACGCCTTTCTCTACCCGTTTCCACACTTGCCGCAGCTTGGTTCCCATGGGTAGTTTTGCTGCCATGTGCGACGCATCCTCTCTGGCTCGGTGATAGCGGCGGTCGAGTCGGAGCCGGTAAAAGAGCTTGGAGAGGGCGCCTACACTTGGCGAGATCGCCATCCCGTTATCATTCAAGAGCACTATGAGCTTGGTGCCCAAGTGCCCTGCTTGATTCAATGCTTCAAAAGCCATTCCCCCTGCCAGAGCAGCATCGCCGATTACCGCTACCACACTGTGGTTTTCACCTGCTAAATCGCGGGCTATCGCCATACCCAGCGCTGCTGATATGGATGTCGAGGCGTGCCCGGTACCAAAGGCGTCATGAGGGCTCTCCTCCCGCTCAGCAAATCCGCTAAGGCCTCCGTGCTGGCGAATGGTAGAGAAACGCTCCCTACGGCCGGTGAGTAGCTTGTGAGCATACGTCTGATGGCCGACGTCCCACACAATCTTATCGTGAGGGCTTTCGAAACACCGATGCAGGGCGATGGTGAGCTCAACTACTCCGAGGTTGGAAGCAAGATGCCCGCCGTTGGCACCCACTGTGGTAATGATCTCCTCTCGAATTTCACTTGCAAGCTGCTCGAGTTCGGAAGGGGTCAATTCCTTTAGGTCGGCGGGCTCATTGATGCGGTCTAATAACTTGACCATATTACTTTCTCATTTCGGAAAGCAAGACCATATTAGCAACGAAGAGCGATGTTTGTCAAGGAAGCTGTTGCTGCTCCAGCGCCTTTACTTTCTCTAAACGCTGCGCGTGCCTTCCTCCTTCAAAATCAGCACCAAGATAGGCGTGGACAATATCCTTAGCCAGGTCTACCCCGATTACCGACCCACCGAGGCATAGCACATTGGCGTTGTTGTGCTGCCGGCTGCGCTGGGCGCTAAAGACATCATGGCACAGGGCGGCATACACCCCAGGCACCTTGTTTGCTGCGATACTCATGCCAATGCCCGTGCTGCAGATAAGGATGCCGTGGTCGAAACGTCTCTGTGCCACTGCCTGAGCTACGCTCCTGGCAAAATCGGGATAGTCCACCGGTTCAGTATCGTAACAGCCAAAGTCCTCGTAGCTATGCCCTTCTTCAGAAAGCAATTTGATAATTGCCTTCTTGAGATTAAACCCCTTATGGTCGCAGCCGATAGCAATACGCATATTCCCCACCTCCTTCTAACGCATCTTTATGCCACAAACGTGCTCGATCTCCTCACGTCTTACGACCCCCTGTCTCAGCATCTTTGGCACTTCCTCAGTGAGATCGACCACAGTGGAATCCATCCCTCCAGGACATCTGCCGCCATCAATAATAAGGTCCACCCTATCTCCCAGTTGGCGACGAACCTCCTGTGGCGTGATTGGACTAGGGCGGCCGCTGAGGTTGGCACTCGTCCCGGTGATTGGGGCGCCTAAGCCCTCGATAATGGCTATTGGGACGGGGTGATTTGGCACTCGTAAAGCAATCTTGTCGCTCCCGCCAGTGATGATGCTCGATACTGTGGGGGCTTTATGTAAAACAAGTGTTAACCCGCCGGGTAGAAAACGCTCAGCCAGGCGCCATGCTATTTCGGGGACATCCGTGGCTACTGCTGCTATCTGGGATACACAGCTAAGGAGCAACGGGAGAGCGAGATGGCGAGGTCTGCCCTTAGCTTCGTAGACCTTTGCCACAGCACCATCATCAAGGGCACTAGCGCCCAACCCGTAGACGGTATCTGTGGGGTAGGCAACAATGCCCCCACTCGTGAGGGTCTCGATGGCCTGCTGAATCTGACCATCCACCTTGACTCAAGTATACCACAGTGGGCAGTGTTTTGGCTGAGGGCTTGGCTTAAAACCTTTCTACGAGAGGGATAGCCCAAGGCTCCTTGTGGTGAGGGCTTCGGCTCGGAGTGGCGAGCGGTGTCGCTTTGCTCGGGGGGGCAAATATGCTACTCATGTGTTGGACGAGCACAGGCCATTGACAAGATTATTATTTTATAATAATATGACAAATAAGGTCTTATTAGTCCATAAGATAAATAAGAGGAATGATACTTAGTAGAGGCGCAGGCTATGCTGTGAGAGCCATGATTGATATCGCCACCGTGGCTAACGGTGGGGTAGCAATAACGCGTGAAGTTGCCACACGTCAGGATATCCCGCAGGTCTTCTTGACCAAAATCGTTCAACGCCTGGCGAAAGGTGGGTTATTAGAGGCTCATCGAGGTGCCTACGGGGGCGTGAGGCTTGCCCGGCCAGCGGCTGATATTAACCTGCGCCAAATCGTAGAAACCATAGAGGGCCCGGTTTTACTGAATGACTGTTTGATCCAGCCTGGCAAGTGTCCGCGGGAGAGCACCTGCCCTATCTACGATGTTTGGTTAGAGGCCGAAGAGAAGCTGCTCGAAACGCTGGAAAACTGCTCATTGGCCTATCTAGCTGAACGTAGCAAGGAACTCTGTAGTAAACACAGCGGCTAGCCCAGCCGACGCCGGTTGAACATAGGTTTTGAGAAGGAAAAGATCCTATAGTGTGCGGCTTATGCTCAATTTTCCATAATCAACCCAAAATTAAGGAGGTGGACACCAATGACAGCATTAGACGAACTGACTAAACCGGCTGCGTCCCTCAAAAATTCCTACATTGAGCGCTGGAAGGAAAAAGGTGGTAAGGTTATTGGCTACTTCTGCACGTATGTTCCAGTGGAGGTCATTCACGCTGCTGGTATTCTCCCTTATCGAATGAGAGCTACAGGGAGTACCAGTACCGAACTGGGGGATATTTATGCCTCCCATATAACCTGCACCTTTTGTCGCCACTCCCTTGACCAGGCAATGAGGGGGGAATACAAGTTTCTTGATGGACTTGTTGCTCTCTTCAGTTGTGACCATATTCGCCGTATGTTCGATGCGTGGCGCTATGGCAAAATCGATCTCCCTCACTCACCTTATTACCTCCGTTGTCTCAGCATACCGTTTAAGGTTGATGATCTGGCGGTGGAGTGGATGGTGGGTGAAATAGACAGGTTTAAGCAGAGCCTGGAGAGCCACTTCGAGGTAAAAATCACCGATGAGGCGTTGCGCCAGAGCATAAGAACTTACAACGAGAAGCGCAGACTACTTAAGAGCCTCTATGAGCTGAGGAAGAAGGAAGCGCCTCCGATCAACGGCGCCGAAGCCTTGGCGATTCTTATCGCCAGTACGGCAATGCCGACGGAAGAATTTAACCAGATCCTGAGGCGAGTGCTGGATGAACTCGGTGAACGGGATGGTTTTTCGGAGTATAAAGCCCGGCTGCTGCTGGGTGGTGGTGAGCTTGATAATCCCGCGTATATAGGATTGATTGAAGGCCTTGGCGGGCTGGTGGTCAGCGACTTTCTGTGTTACGGGACCAGGGATTTCTGGGACCTGGCTGACGAGGATTCCGAGCCAGTAGCGGCCTTGGCCAAGCGTTACATCCAGCGTATTTCCTGTCCCCGCATGGTTGACTATCCCGAAAGGGATAAGTTCGTAAAAGATTTGGTAAAGGACTTTAAAGCAGACGGAATTATCGTTCAGCGGCTGATGTATTGCGATAACTGGGGATGCGAGGGCGCCAGGACTCAATGGGAGGCGAAGAAAGATGGCGTCCCGTGTATGGTCTTGGAAAGGGAATACATGATGAGTGCCGTTGGGCAGATGCGAACCAGGGTTCAGGCGTTTCTGGAGACTATTGGGAGGTAATGCAATGGAACAGAAGTATCAGGTTCACCGCGGACTATATGATGTGATCAAGACACTGGAGGAACAACCACTCATGAAAATGATGGCGGACTGGTTAGGGGGGGTCTTCAGTGCCGTAGATGAGGGGAAGCCTATACTGTTTAATCAGTTTACCATATTCTCCGAACTCATGGTTGCCATGGACATACAGCCTCTCTCCCCAGAGCTATGGCAGGTAGTGTCGTTGCAGTTGAATCCAAATGCCTGTTGTGAGAGCATCGATGCTGCTCAGGATGCCGGCATTCATCCTGAACTGTGTTCTGCCAATAAGGCGATAATCGGGGACATAATGCTGGACAAGATACCGCCGCCGAGCATGGTTGTGCTGCCGACTTTTCCCTGTGACAACTCCAAAATAACCTACCAGACTTTAGGGTATCTCACCGGTGCTCCAACATACTTCCTGGACTGTCCCTATTGGATGGATGAAAAGGAGGCCATGGATTACTGGACAAACCAGTTCAGAGGGCTTATTTCCTTCCTCGAGGAGAATACCGGGAAGAAAATGGACTATGACCGGCTCACGGAGGTGGTGGAGGAGAGTAACCGCTGCATCGACTACTGGCTTGAAGGGGTAGAACTGCTGAAACTACAACCTCTGCCGCTGAACGGCCCTTTCACGTCTGGCTATCTGGCGGGCCTGACCTCGCTCGGGCTTCCCGCAGCCACTGCGGCGGTGAAAGCCAGCCGGGATGACTTGATAGCAAGACTGGATAAGCAAGAAACGGCAGTCGCAGAAGAAAAGGCGAGGGTAATCTGGTTCTATTATCCTGTATTTTGGGATGGCGGGTTGACCCCGTGGATGGCAGAAATAGGAGCAGTGATTCCGGTGGGTCTGGTTGGCTATTACAACGCCGAGCCAATAGATACCACTTCACCGGAAACTATTATCAGAGGGCTGGCGCAGAGGGGGCTGCAGAGCCCTATGGGAAAACAGGGCCGGGGCGCTTCCGAACTTTGGATCGATGACTGCCTGCATGCGGTTGACCAGTGGAAAGGGGATTGTGTCATCCTCGCAAGTCATCCTGGGTGTAAATGGCTCAGGGGATGCTATGGCCTGTTCAGGGATATTGCTCGCGAGCGAGGAATTCCAGTAATGGTGTATGACGTTGATCTATTTGATCCGAGGTTAACATCTGCTGAAGAATCTCGAGCGAGGATAGAGCAGTTTCTCACCACGGTCGTTTTCAAATGAAGATGCTATCCCAATTGTTCAGTGAATTTATCACCTTCTACTGATTTGGGCTGCAAAGGTCCTACGCCAGGGGTGATTCGGGGTCGGCTTGTGGCAATGAGGAAGGCTCGGCGCTAAAGTTTTTTGCGGCGACGATCGGTTGCTTGACGAGTGAGATTGCAGGTCGTGGGGCTTGTACCCGAAGACTAAGACATAACTCAATATGACATGGCTGGCAAGCTGCTATACGATCTTGAATATGCTTCTCGTGGGATTTTGGCCGTTGTTGCAATGGCCAGGAAATTCGATCTATAGGCTCAGTACCCTTCGTACTTTCCTGCCCGCACATCCACAGATATCGGTAACTGCTTCGCGGCATTGGGGGACACTAATGGGGTCCCGCCGTAAGGGATTCCCCAATGGATATTCTAATACTATATAGAATAACTAAATATAATACATAATTACTAAGAATTATCTATAGATTTGACCATGTTTGAGAATGGATGATACAATAGTTGGGTGCGGTTTTCACCTGTTGTTCTCTTGTGGGGACATCGAGTTTTCACCAATCAATCCCAAAATGGAGGAGGAAGACACGTATGACAGCATTGGAGGAATTGAGACAGCCGGCTGCGACCCTTACAAATCCCTATATCGAGCGGTGGAGGGAAAAGGGCGGTAAGGTTGTGGGCTACTACTGTACCTATGTTCCGGCAGAGATTATCCATGCTGCCGGCATGTTCCCTTATCGGATGAGGGCCACCGGCAGCACAAATTCGGACCTGGGGGATGTGTACACGTATCGTACGATGTGTACGTTTTGTCGCCACTCGCTTGACCAGGCAATGAGGGGAGAGTACAAGTTTCTTGATGGGCTTGTTGCCTTCTATAGTTGCGATCACGTGCGACGCCTGTACGATATCTGGAAAGCAGGCAAGGTCCAACCCTCCGCGCCTCCCTTCTATTTTCACTTTTTAAGCATTCCAATGAAGGCTGATGGGGAGACTGAGGAATGGCTGGCAGGTGGATTAAAGAGGTTCGTGCGGAGTCTGGAGGATGACTTCCAGGTGACCATCACGGATGAGGCACTGCGCCGCAGTATCGAACTCTACAATGAGAAACGCAGACTCCTTATGAGCCTTTATGAAATGAGGAAACAGGATGCGCCACCTATTAGTGGCACCGAAGTCTTAGAGATTCTTATCGCCAGCACGTCGATGCCGGTGGAAGAATTCAACCAGCTACTGAAGAAAGTGCTGGAAGAACTCAGGGGGCGAGACGGTTTTTCTGACTATAGAGCCCGTTTGTTGCTCGGCGGTGGCGAGCTTGAGGACCCTGAGTATGTTAAGTTGATCGAAGACCTTGGCGGGCTGGTGGTCACCGACTTTATGTGTTTTGGGGTCAGAGACTTCTGGGACCTGGTTGATGAGGATGCCGATCCGATATCTGCTATGGCAAGGCGTTACCTCGAGCGTGTTTCCTGTCCCCGCATGATCGACCATCCGCGAAGGCAGGAGTTCCTCATGGATTTGGCCAAGGAGTTCAAAGTTGACGGGATCATCATTCAGCGGATGAAGTATTGTGATACGTGGGGGGGCGAGAGCGCCATGATGGAATGGGATATAAAAAAGGAGAGCAGCCCCACACCGTACATGGTGCTTGAGAGGGAATACCTGATGGGCGCTGCTGGGCAGATGCGAACCCGGGTCCAGGCTTTCTTGGAGACTATTGGGAGAGGGATTGATGAGCGATAATCTTCAAATACACCGAACTGTATATGATTTGCTTAAGGGAGCACAGGAACCTGGGCCGAGACTCATAGCTAACTGGTTGGGTGGGGTGCTGAGCGCAGCGGCTGAGGGTACGCCGCTGGCCTATCATCCCTTTACCATGTTCTCGGAAATCATGATTGCCCTGGGGGTGCAGCCT
>DAOUVR010000127.1 GCA_030667555.1 Dehalococcoidia bacterium | reverse complement strand
TAGCCATGTCCCGATAGCGCCATAGATGGTCATACGGTTGATGCGATACCACGGGATGTAACCCCCGTAAGAAGTGATCCCTACCATATCAATACCTCCTTAAATCTGGTTGCTGAAAATCCTGCTGGTTACGAGCAGTTATAAAGCAAGTTTATGAACCTGTTGCCTATATCGAACTATGTCACCTCCTTTGTGCCCCGATGCAATAGGGGGAATGCTTCGTGTGGGATAAATCATAGTACAAGAATATCTACTTCTAATAAAATGGGTAGACTACCGGTACATGGCCGGTAAGTGTGAAGAATACGACAAAGTCGGGAGCGTACGCGTCCCCACCCGCAGAGATTCGCCGCCTCTACTCTCCTTTTCATCCTAAATGTGTAACCAGCACTCTCTAAGAGAATCAGCTTAGTTTCATAGCGAGACAGGTCACCGTTCTAGCGACACCGCTAATAGTGTGGATATGAGCGGTCACCAGGTCTCCAAGAGCGTTAACGTCCTTTCCTTCCAGTACAGCGATGACATCGTATGGTCCAGTCACCGCTTCCGCAATAAGCACGTATGCCTTGGCGCTCATCGCCCGTCTCCTTATCTTCCCGGTTTATTCTCCGAAGATGCCGACGAAGATAGTGCAGGCGGGAGGGCCACCGCCAAGGTTGTGGGTCAGCCCCAGCTTCGGGTTCTTTATCTGGCGAGGGCCAGCCTTTCCCTGGAGCTGCTTGTACATCTCATATATCATCCTCAATCCGCTTGCGCCGATGGGGTGCCCAAAGCACTTCAGTCCTCCATCCGGCTGCACCGGCAATCCGCCGTCGAGATTAAAGAAGCCTGACTCTATATCCTCCTTTACCTTTCCCCTTGGGCTGAACTGGAGGTCCTCCATGGTCACCGCCTCAGTGATGGAGAAGCAGTCGTGAACCTCAGCCATGCCTATCTCCTCACGGGGGTTCTTTACTTCTGCCTCCTCATAAGCCCTCAGGCCCGCCTGGTAGGTTGACTCGACGTGGGTAAAGTCGTAGTCAGATCTTATGAGGCCCTCATTTCCTACCGACATCCGCAGCGCCTTGATACGCACCGGGTCAGGCCTGAATTTCTTTGCATCCTCGGCTCGCACCAAAATGGCTGCTGCTGACCCATCGCTTACGCCGCAGCAGTCGAACAGCCCCAGTGGCCAGGCGATTATTGGAGCCTTCAACACTGTGTCAAGGCTTACCTCCCTCTGAAAATGGGCCCTTGGATTGAGGGTGCCGTTGTGGTGGCTCTTCACTGAGACCATGCCGATCATTCTTTTCCCTTCATCGGGGCTCAGGCCGTAGCGGGAGAAGTACTTGGTAGCCATCATGGCAAAGTTCCCCGGGGCTGTGGTATTGGGCCTCACTCCAGAAGTCATGATCCCCCCCGCTGAACCGAGGCCGCTGAAGCCACTGTCCTTTAGCTTCTCAACCCCGATGGCGAGGGCGATATCGCAGACCCCCGCCGCCACCGCGTAAGCTGCGTTTCTCAATGCATCCGATGCTGTAGCGCAGGCGTTCTCCACCCTGGTTATCGGGCGGTACTGCAGCTTAAGCGCCCCGGCTAAGGGTCCACCAGTCTCGCCTGACCAACAGGTCCCGTACCATACTGCCTCAATGTCCTTCGGCTCGATCCCTGCATCTTCATAGGCCTCATAGGCGGCTTCAACCAACATATCGTCGGCGCTCATCTCCCAGTTCTCCCCGAACTTGGTGCATCCCATGCCGACAATGGCAACTCTATCCTTTATGCTACCTGCCATTTTACTTTCCCCCTTATCGTTTTCTGTTCTATCCTATCGCGGGCATAGTCTTCCAGTAATAGTTGTGGAGACCGCGATCGACGTAGAGCTTCCTGAATGTCATTTCCACCTTCTGACCGACTTGAACCTCTTCCGGCTCTCGATCGGTCATATTGAAGATACCGCGGCCCCCTCCGTCAAAGTCAACTACGGTAACAGTATTTGGCGGATCGGCCGAGGCAGCCAGGTTATCGTGGGTAAAGGTGAAGATCGTTGCTTTCTTGTCGGACAATCTGACCGATTCCATCTGGTCTTTTTCCTTGCAGATGATGCACACCCTCTGTGGAGGGTACTGCTGGGTTCCACAGGCTTTACACTTGGAACCATAAAGAGGAAGGACCGACATAGTATCCCTCCACAGTGCCGATACAGAGGTGGGTATTCTCTCAGGTCGAGCCGCTGCTTCAAGGGTTACCAATTCACGCCAACGCAGGTATTTCTCAAAGCTAGGGATGGGCCTCTTCGCTGCCAGATGTTGTTTAATCCCACGCCTGTCCCTGACCTTTTCTATCGCATCGGTTACCTGCACCACGAAGGCATCGGCACCGTTGCCATAGCCAACACAGAGTATCTTGTCTCCCGCCTTGGCTTCTTCAAGGGCTGCGACCAGTATCATCAGAGACTGGGCTGCTCCGGTATCGCCCACAGTATCGAACAGGCAGTCCTGAACCTGTTCGGCGTCGAGTCCCAGTCTTCGGGCTAGCGCTCCGTGCCTCCTGCCGTTGGGGCCATAGTAAGCCGCCTTAGCCAGGTCTTTTGGCTCTAGATTAAGTTTCTTTAGCACTCCGGCCGCAGCTTGGGGGAGCATTTTGGTATAGCCTTCATCAAGGGTCCATCGGTCTTCCCAGGCGCGGACGAAGGTGTCCCCTGCTGCCCGCCATCTGTCCATGATAGGGGCTGTCATGGTATAGCTGCCCTCCATGGTGGCGATGACATTGTCCTTACCCAATAGGAGAGCGGCGGCACCATCGCCGAAGGACTGCTCAAAATCGCCCTGGGCAGCGCCAATACGAGTATCAGCCACCGTCACCATGATGCTGTTCGCCGCGCCGGCATTGATGGCATCCATGGCTGCAGCCACTGCCTCCATCCCGCACCTCAGGGAATTTGAGAAATCGGCGGTGCGGATATCGCTGCGCAGGTCAAGTGCACTGGCGATGATTGTTGAACCCTGCCTCTCTGTGTACGGCGATGTGGTTGTAGCGAAATAGAGACCGTCAATCGTCGACCGGTCAATACCATTGAGGCAATCGATTGCTGCGGTGGTAGCCATGGTTATACTGTCTTCATCGAAGTTTCGAACGGCTTTCTCGCCGCCTTGAGGTGGCACCCCCCACGCTGCAGCAATTTGCGTGCGGGGCAGCCGGTGCAAAGGTATATAGGCACCATAAGATGTAATTCCAGCCATCAGGTAGCTCCTTTCTTAAGATTTTACCCTGATACAGCCTTGCTATTATCAGGCCAATCCTTGAGCCGTGTCAAGACCCGAAAAAACAAAAATAGTTAAAAAACGCTACCTGGGCTTACTGTCATTAGTTTTGGTGTCCGGTTGGTCTGCGGGTTTCTTCGATTTTCCTCTACTCTTTATTCCCCCTCTCCTTGAGGAGAGGGCCGATTCATCGGACTCTCGTAAAGCGAAGGACCCCGATCTGTCGGGTTGCTAGGGTATCCCCTAGCTACATTTTATTTCCTTCCGACCTGGCGGGAGGGATCCTTCCTTGAAGAGTCTTCGACCTGGAAGGAGAGGGGAGGGGAACGTAATAATGACTTTTTTGATTAGCTTTGCATGGGGTGATATAATACTGCAATATTTGCATAAAATAGGTCCTATGGAAATACTCATCGCTGGTGCCAAAAGGCTGGGGTTTGACCTCTCCCCGGAGCAGGTGGACAGTTTTCAGCTATACTATGAAGAGCTCGTTCATTGGAATAAGAGGATGAACCTCACCGCCATTGTGGATTATGAAGGGGTGCAACTGAAACACTTCCTCGATTCTCTCACCGTAACCCTGTGGCTGGAGGGTATACCATCCAAACTCCTCGATGTGGGCACTGGTGCTGGCTTCCCCGGGGTGCCGCTGAAGCTCCTTTTCCCTGGCATCAGGCTGTGGCTCTTGGACTCTACTGGTAAGAAGGCGAGCTTCCTGAACCATCTTGTTGCCAGGCTAGGCCTCGAGGGTGTGGAGGTTCTGACTGGTCGCGCCGAGGAACTGGCTCATGATGGAAGGTATCGCGAGACATTTGACCTG
>DAOUVR010000089.1 GCA_030667555.1 Dehalococcoidia bacterium | reverse complement strand
TAGCCATGTCCCGATAGCGCCATAGATGGTCATACGGTTGATGCGATACCACGGGATGTAACCCCCGTAAGAAGTGATCCCTACCATATCAATACCTCCTTAAATCTGGTTGCTGAAAATCCTGCTGTTGACGAGCAGTTATAAAGCAAGTTTATGAACCTGTTGCCTATATCGAACTATGTCACCTCCTTTGTGCCCCAATGCTGTTTAGTTCTGATTTCGATTTTTTTGTAGTTGCCCAATTCATTGGGCCGTTTAGCCTGATAAATCAGGCAACTACATTTCTACAAAGCCTCGCCCCAATATATCGGGTGGAATATGTCAATATCCTGTAAATCATAGCAGATACCAACTTCACCCGCAACAACACGCCCGCCCAGCCGAAGGGCCTTAGAACCCCGCCAGAAAGGAACCCTCTTTTCCCCTCTCCCTTCAAAGGGAGAGGGCTAGGGTGAGGGTGAAGAGTGACAAAATATCGTTGACAGAATGGAACATATGTTCTAATATCATCACATGGACGACTTCGTTCCAGAGCCTTGTGAATATATAGATGACGGCTGCGACCTCTTCCCCTCCTGCCTCCATTGCCCCCTGGCCAAATGCCGCTACGATCAGCCGGGGAAGCAGACCGGTAAGGCGCTGAGAAATAGAGAGATGATTCGCCTCTACACCGAGGGGACGGGCATTAATGAGCTGGCGCGACGCTTTGCGGTAAGCAAGAGAACCGTCTATCGCGTCATAGCCAACCACAGGGGGGAGCGCACCCTTCTGCGGAAGGGCCCCCTCTCCAGACAGGAGAAGGGGTTAGAGAGTGACGCATGAATAATCTGACCATTCCACAGCAGCTTGCACGCATGGACCGCGACCGCATGAGGCGCTACAACGAGAATCTCGCCTTCTACAACGGCGAGCAGTGGCAGAGCAGAGCGACCAGAGGGGAAAAGCACCTCACTTTCAACTATGCCAAAGCCCTGGTAGACAAGACCACGTCCTACCTGATGTCCGGCATGAGCTTTGCCCTGGACCCTATGGAAGAGGGCGACGAGGCCCGGGAGAGGGCCAGAAGCGCCGAGAAGACGCTCTATCAGGTATATCAAGACAACAACCTTCAGGCGCTCGATTTCGATACTGAGCTCGATTGCACCGTCCTCGGAGACGCCGCATACAAGGTCACCTGGGACGTCAAAGAGAGGCGAGTTAAAGTCACCGCGCCCGATGTCCAGGGCCTGTACGCATGGTGGCTGCCCGACGATATGACCACCCTTTACCGGGTTGCCTCGCGATACCAGCTCGCCGCCGACGAGGTCGAGGTGCTCTATCCTTCTCTGAAGGAGAAGCCGGGGCCGAGTGTCGGCCGACCTGTCGGCCCAGGGAACAGAGTGGAGGTGGTAGAGGTGTGGAGTGATAGGACGTTCGAGCTTTGGATCGACAACGACCGGGTGACCAGCAACCCAAATCCATACGGATTCATCCCCTTCATCATCTTCCCCAACCTGCGCCAGCCGAAGAAGTTCTGGGGAATCTCCGACATCCCGCTAATCATGGAGGGTCAGAGGGAGCTAAATAGTGCACTATCGCAGCTTTCCCGCATTCTGGAATTATCGGGCAATCCCATCGCCGTCCTGGAGAATATAGAGGCATCGGAGGATATCGCGGTGCAGCCTGGGGCGGTGTGGAACATCCCCGAGGACGCCAGAGCCTACCTCCTCGACCTGCTACAGGGGGGAGGGGTAAGGCTTCATATCGACTACATCGAACTGCTGTATCGCACCCTCCACGACATCTCCGAGTCGCCGCGGGCGGCCTTCGGCACTACCGAGCGGGACCTTTCGGGCGTTGCGTTGGAGATCGAAATGCAGCCCCTACTCCAGAAGGTGAGGCGCAAGCGCCTCATTCGCACTGCGGTGTATAGGAGGCGCAACGAGATGATCCTGAGCTTGATCGAGAGATTCACCGGCCACCCCGACCTAAGTCGGAGCCTGTTCCATCGCATCATCTGGGGGCCAGTACTCCCTCTCGACCGCCAGCGCCAGGTGTCAAACGAGGTGCAGCTTATCCAGAGCGGCGTCCATTCCCGAAAAAGAGCCATGGAAGAGATGGGTATCCCAGACCCCGAAACCGAATTCGACAACTGGCTGGAGGAGAGAAAAAGGATCCTCCAGATGAACAGAGAGCTTAACGCCCGCTCCAGCGGGCCTGCCATGAGCAAGGTCGAAGGGGCAGAGAGTGTGTGAGGGCTTTAGTCCCTTATGGAGAAGGCGCTGAGAAATAAATTTGAGGCCAGAGGGTCCTTCATCTGAAGGATTCCCTCTGCCAAAGGAGAACACCATGAACGAGGAAGAGATCACCATCCTTCAGCAGAAGGATCAGCAGAAGGAGGCAGAACTGGAGGGGGCGAGGAAGGAGGTTGAAGAGCTGAAGAGCCAGCTGGGGGAGAGAGACGCAACGATGGGCGAGCTACAGCGCCAGCTTGCCGAGGCAGTCGCTCTGAACCAAACCAGCGCAGAGGAGCTCACCCTTCTGCGGAAGGGCCTCGATGAGAAGGATACTCAACTGGCCAGCACCGCCGAAACCCTTTCCCAGGCAGTGGAGAAGTACCGCGCCTCCCTTGTCGCCACCAATCTGGAGATACCACAGGAGATGATAGCTGGCGAAGCCATCGCCGACATCGACATCTCCCTGGAGAAGGCCAAGGCACTGGTAGAAAAGGTAGAGTCGTCTCTGGAGAGACGACGCGAGGAGGAAGCCAGGGCGACATCTGTCCCCACCGGCGCCCCGGAGCGTTCATCCCCCGACTTCTCCTCCATGTCAGCCCGCGAGAAAATCGAATATGCCATCAGAAAGGAGACTGAATAATGGCTATCACACTTGCCGAAGCATCCAAACTCTCAAATGATGTCCTGCTAACCGGCGTCATTGAGACCATCATCAAGGACTCGCCCGTACTGCAGAAGCTGCCCTTCATCGAGATAATGGGCAACGGCCTGACCTATAACCGCGAGAGCACTCTACCTACCGTAGCCTGGTATGACGAGAACGAGGATTGGGGTGCCGAGACCGCACCGACTTTCGAGCAGGTCACCGCTGGACTGGAGATCGTGGGGGCCAATGCCGATGTCGACAACTTCATCAAGGCTACCCGCTCCAACCTCCAGGATGTCGAGGCAGCGGTCATCGAGCTAAATGCCAAGGCGGTGAGGCATGAGTTCGAGGATACCTTCATCAATGGCCTGGGCACCGTCGGCTCAAAGGACTTCGAGGGCATCGACGAAATCTGCCAGGGCACCGGCCAGAGCGTATCCATGGGCGACAACGGCGCTTCCCTAACCCTGGATAAGCTGGATGAACTCATAGACATGGTCAAGGGTGGCAAACCAGATCTACTACTTATGAGCCGCAGGAGCCGCCGAAGCTTGAACCAGCTATCGAGAGCGGCTGGCTCCTACCTACAGGTGGAGCGCGATGAGTGGGGGAGGTTCATCGAACTGTACAACGGCATCCCAGTTGCCATCAACGACTGGATAGCCGACAACAAGGTAGTTGGCACTTCCAGCGATTGCTCCACCATCTACGCTTTCCAGATGGGCGAGGGCGCCCTTTGTGGCCTCACCGCCCCGGGTAACATACAGGTCGAGCGTGTAGGTCAGCTCGAAACCAAGGATGCTACCCGCACCCGCATCAAGTGGTATGTCGGCCTTGCCCTCTTCAGCACCGTCAAGCTGGCACGCTTGATCGGCGTCAGACCGCTTGCGTAGATCTAACTCAGGGGTTTGGGGGTAGAGGCAATCTTTGTTCTAAAGGTCGACCGCTCCCCCCATCCCCAGGGGAGGGAAAATGTAGGGGCGCGGCGTTCCGCGCCCAAAAAGAGGAGCACATATGAACCTAACCGACATGAGAACCAATGTTCGCCGCGACCTCCACGACGAGGACTCAGAAAACTATCGCTGGTCAGACGACGAGCTCGACCGCCACATCGCCCATACCGTCAAGGACTTTTCCGATGCCACCCCCTACGAGCAGAAAGCCACCATACCGACTACAGAAGGCTCAAGGGAGATCGACATATCCAGCCTGTCGGACAGAATCATGGTCGACGCGGTCGAATACCCCATCAATCAGTTCCCCAAGAGCTATCAGCGCTTCGCCATCTGGCAAGACACCCTAACCCTGCTAGGCGATGAAGTCCCCGATGGCTCAAATTGCTATATCTACTATGGCAATCTCCATACCCTGGACGCGGTGACATCCACCATCCCCTCCAGATTCGAGGACCTCATCGCTATCGGCGCAGCAGGCTATGCGCTGGTTGAGTGGGCCGCCTTCGCCATCAACCAGGTCAACCTTGGGGGCACCGAAACACCGAGCATATTCTCGGCACAAGGACAGCAGAAGCTATCCCACTTCAGAAGGGAGCTTAAAAGGCTGGGGCGGAAAGGCAGGGTGAGGCAAAACAGGCTATACGCCCCAGCCACGCCAATAGCCAGCATGTCATCTGATGCAGGCCCATAACATCACCCTCACCCTAGCCCTCTCCCGTCAAGGGAGAGGGGAATAAGAGGGATAACCGCCAGACAAACATTCTAGGATAGGAGGTTAGCAACAACACTTAGTAGCGAATGGAAAAATAACAAAAGAAAGGAGCAAATCGAAATGACCGCATGGGAAATCGTAGCAGCCATCCTGGTGCCCCTACTGGGCATCATCTCAGTCCTTCTCGGAAGGATGGGAGTGAAGTGGAGGAAGGGGATGAAGCTCCTCAAAGAGGGCTCTGAGGCTGTTGTTGCCCTCGGCCTCTGTGGCCTGAGCATGCAAAAAGCCCTCGAGGACCCCAACATCTCCTTGGAGGAGAAAAACGAGCTGGTGGATGCCGTCAAGAGGGTTGGGAGCGAGTTCAGCGAGGCGATCGCCGCAGCGACAGACCTATTTAATCGCAGCCACTAATTTGAGGCCAGAAGGAATCTTTCATTGAGGTTTGAGGCGAGAAGGAATCTTTCATTGAGGCAAGAGGGAATCCTTTCCCTCTGAATAAGGGAGTCAATCATGAGATCTCTTCACAGCGCCCTGCTGGCCGCCCAGAAGAGCCCTACGGCAAAGCCCTACGTCAGGGTCGAGGTGGTCGAGAAGATCGGCGCCGCTGGCCGCTTTAACTGGAGCAGGCTGTATACCGGTGAAGAGCCCGATTGCCACAACGATGCCACCATGCCGGGGGATGGCAGCCTGGTACGCATCAGGGGCGGAGGAGGCATCTATCGCCAGCGCACCCCAGACCCCGGTCCCGGCAGCGACTTCTCCCAGTGGTATTACTGGGGCTACTCCGGCTCCGACGTCGCCATCTGCTCGCAGGGCGCTGAGGTCCTTGCCTTCTGGATCCAGAGCAGCGGCTGGCTAAGGCGCCGGTAG
>DAOUVR010000062.1 GCA_030667555.1 Dehalococcoidia bacterium | reverse complement strand
TCTCAGCTTTTCACGCACTAACCCTTGACTGTTTACACAAGCTGGCTGCCCTTCTCCAGCTCCTTGCTGGAAGAAGTTCACAATTACTCAGCCTGGAATGGTGGTTCGCCCGCAGACAGCGTACCACAGAAACTAAATTGAATGCGTAGTAAAGGTGTAAGCAGTGGATAACAGAGCACTCAATGCCACAGCCAGTAGACTCTCAGTAGTGGATCGTTTCTTAACCCTCGGCATATTCCTGGCCGTGCGACTTCATCATGCTGCACCTGGCGGTTCAGTACTTCTTCATCGGGATGAATTTCTGTTCTTGGAGGCATGGTTTTACGGTAAAGGCAAGCCCGGTAAAGAATATAAGGGGATATGGCATGGCTGAAAAAGAACGAAAATTAGGTATTTGGGAGAAATACCTCACAATATGGATCGCCCTGTGTATTCTGGTGGGAACAGGGCTGTGGAGGCTTTTCCCCCAGGTCTCGGATTTCCTGGCAAGGCTTGAGGTAGCGCATATCTCTATCCCTATAGCCATCTGCCTCTTCGCCATGATCTACCCCATAATGGTGCAGATAAGCTGGGAGGAGATCAAGAACGCACTACGATCCCCAAGGCCCATAGGCCTCACCCTGTTCGCCAACTGGGTGGTGAAGCCCTTCACCATGGCATTATTCGCCTGGCTATTCCTCAGCGTCGTCTTTGGTCACCTCCTCACCCCTGATCAGATTCAGCAATACCGGGCAGGTCTGATCCTTCTTGGGGTGGCGCCCTGCACCGCCATGGTCTTAGTGTGGAGCTATCTGGCTCATGGCAATATGGGCCACACCCTGGTGATGACGGCGATCAACTCTCTCACTATGGTAGTGCTCTATGCTCCCCTGGCCATGTTCCTGCTGGGCATCTCAGGTATAAGGGTGCCATGGGAGACCATCGCGCTGTCAGTAGCCATATACATCGCCACCCCTCTTATCGCCGGGTATTTTACCCGAAGACAGGTCATCAGAAGCAAAGGTATCGAGTGGTTTGAGAAGCGGCTTGTGCCTTCGCTGGGGAAGGTGTCCATAATAGCCTTGCTGGTGACTCTGGTGATCCTGTTTACCTATCAGGGCTACATTATCGTTGAACTCCCAGCCATCATCGGCATGATCACCGTGGGCATACTGGTGAATATACTGGTTGTGTTCGGGGTCACCTACGTTGTCGCCAGGCTGCTGAAGTTTCGCTATGAGGATACAGCGCCGGTTGCCATCATCGCCGGCAGCAACCACTTCGAGGTCGCCATAGCAGTTGCCACCACCCTGTTCGGCGTCGCGTCGGGAGCGGCACTGGCCACAGTGGTCGGCGTGTTGACCGAGGTTCCCATAATGCTTGGCTTGGTATGGCTATGTAAGGCTACCAGGAGAACCTTTCCCAAACTCATGCCAGAAGTAGAAACTGAATAGGCGGAAGTAGTGTACTTTCACCGCTCGCAGAACTTCTCTCGTTGTCTATACGCCGAAGATTGCGCCACGTGTACAGCAGAAACGCATTTCCAAGAGGATTGTAGCGTTAGTCTTTATCGCCACGGGCATATATACTACGTGGTCCTGTGGATTTAGAGTTAGAGGAGTGCCTGCCATCCCAAACCCACACACAAACAGCAGCATTTCTCCATAATATCTCCACATACTAGTTGTATCATGGGTTTGAAAGATGGAAAAGGAGGTATTGCGATGAGACGACGGTCCAAGCTCTTGATTGGAACCCTTGCCGTTGTTGGGCTGCTAGTGCTGGGCATCAGCGGCGTAGCCTTCGCCGCGAGCCCCACGGCCACTCCAGACGCGGCCGCAACCAACGCGGAGACAGGCGGTTGGGGTGAGCCCGGCCTGTGCACCCGCCCCGGCGAGATGCACCAGTGGGGTGAGCCAGGTCAGCAGGGCGCCTGTTGGGGTGAGCCCAGCCTCGGCACCGGCCCCGGCGATATGCACCGCTGGAGTCAGTCAGGCCAGCAGGGCGCCTGCCTGGGCGATCCCAGCCTGTGCACCGGCCCCGGCGATATGCACCACTGGGGCCCTGGTTCGAACTAGAGACTCGCACGCAGTCCAGTGGCAAGGAGGCGGCTCTCTCGGGAGACGCCTCTTTTGCTTAATGGTTTGACAATTTGCCCCAAGGCAAAGACAATTACAACATTCGGTATAGGCTGAGCCAAGTTGCTTATGACAAAAAACAAGATCCTGGTAGTAGATGACGAGGAGAAGATCGTCCGCATAGTGAAGGCCTACCTCGAGAGAGAAGGCTACACGGTAGTCGCCGCCTACGACGGCAAGGCGGCCCTCGACATGACCAGGGCGGAAGCTCCAGACCTTATCCTTCTCGACCTGATGCTTCCACAGGTTTCGGGGTGGGATGTGTGCCGCAACCTGCGAGCCGAATCAAATGTGCCCATTATCATGCTAACGGCCCGCGACGAGGATACCGACAAGATAGTTGGTCTCGAACTGGGCGCCGATGACTACATCACCAAACCCTTCAACCCCAGGGAGCTGGTGGCCCGAGTCAGAGCAGTCCTCCGCCGCGCGGAGGGCACTCCAGAGAAGAGAAGAGTCGAATTCGGCGACCTGACCGTGGACCTTGAGAAGCATGAGGTCAGGCACGCTGGCAGACTTGTCGAACTGACGCCCACGGAGTTTGAGCTTCTTAGAGTCCTTGCTGAGGCTCCAGGACGAGTATATAGCCGTATGCAATTGTTGGATAAAGTACAAGGATATGCCTACGAGGGCTACGAACGCACCATCGACAGCCATATAAAGAACCTCCGTAGGAAGCTGGAACCAGACCCCGAAAGGCCGAGGTACGTGGTGACAGTGCGAGGAGTAGGCTACAAGATGGAGCAGGGCGCAGATGCGTAGTCTTAACTGGAAGCTGACACTTGCCCTCCTCCTGGTCGTTGCCGTCTCGGTGGGTCTTACCGCGTATCTGACCAACCTTGGCACCACCAGCGAATTCAGCCAGTACGTTTCCCAGGGCAGGCTGTCCTATGTAGAGCAGGTACAGGAGACCTTGAGTGACTACTATGCCGATACGGGTAGCTGGCAGGGAGTACAGGGGCTGTTCGGCGACCTGCCAAGATTTGGTACTTACAGGTTAGTTTTAGCTGATAGCTCAGGCCTCATAGTCGGCGATACCGATGCAGAGTGGCTCGGCAAGACCACCAGCCAGATAGGCCTTGTAGACCCGGTAAGTGTCGTTGTCTCCGGGCAAGAGGTGGGTACACTCTACTTGGTATCATCCTCGACGTGGCATGGGCACGGCCAAGGCCCCATAGCTGGCGACGAAAGCGCAGCGCAGCAGCCACTCACTGGTGAGGAGCAGGACTTCCTCGATCGCGCCAACAGGTCACTGGCAATAGCCGGAGCGGTGGGGGCTGCTGTAGCCATACTACTCGGCTTGGTACTGACACGACAGATCACCAGGCCTATCCGGGAGCTGAAGAAGGGAGCTAACCGCATCGCCAGGGGCAAACTAAGCTACAGAGTGAAAGTCAAATCGCAAGACGAGTTTGGCGAGCTGGCAAAATCGTTCAACTCCATGGCTACCAGCCTCGAGAACAGCGAGGAGGCCCGTCAGCGGCTACTTGCCGACATCGCCCATGAGCTACGTACGCCGCTGTCCGTCATCGAAGGGACAGTGGACGCCATGCTCGACGGGGTTTTTGAAACGGATGCAGCCAATCTTCGTTCGATAAAGGAGGAAACGGCACTGCTCACCCGGCTCGTAGCTGACTTGCGGGACTTATCGCTTGCTGAATCAGGACAACTCAAGATGGAGGTTGCACCAACAGACCTGGTCAGTCTGGTGCAGCGCGTCATCTCCCAGGCCGAGGTGATTGCACAACAAAAGGAAATCACCATGAGTCTAGACGCAGCAGAGAAACTACCACGAGTCGCGGCAGATGCCGGGCGAATCGAGCAGGTTGTCGCAAACCTCCTCAGCAACGCGCTCAATCACACACCTCCGGGCAGCAGTGTCGCAGTAACCGTGGCACCTGCTGATTCTCTGCCAGGCTATCAAGGCAGCAAAGAGGATGTATTGATCTCTGTTGCAGACACCGGAGAGGGAATACCCCCACAGCATTTGCCACACATCTTCGAGCGTTTCTACAGGGTTGACGATGCTCGCTCGAGGATGCTAGGAGGTGCTGGTCTGGGCCTTGCCATCGCCAAACAGATGGTGGAACTCCACGGAGGTAAGATCTGGGTGGAGAGCCAACCGGGAAAAGGGAGCAGGTTTTCCCTCACCCTGCCAGTATCCGGCCAAGCCTGATTTCACTGTGTTATCGCGTGTTTCCACTAACGATTCGACAAGTACTGGCAACGGTGTCCCCGGGGAAGGGGACGATCAGTCACGCCATTTGTACTGAACGCAGCTTAAGAGTCCGCTTGCTGCTCACCTTGTTCACCCGTTTCCCCCTCGGGTTCGCAATGAACCACGACGCTGACGGGGCGGTCCAGCGATAGGTCGATGGCCTCCTCCACAGCGGTGCAGACTGCGTGACCCTCACCTACGGAAAGATTCTTGTCGACAAGCACGTGCACGTCCATACACACTTCCCTCCCCACCAATCGAGTGCGCAAACGATGCCACCCACTAACGCCACGTACACTCTCGATAGCCTTTACTATAGACTGTCGCTCTTCCGCCGAAATCGAACCCTCAGTGAGCTCCATAAAAACCTTCCATATTGAACTCAGACCCACTACAGCTACCATCACCCCGACCGCTATGGCAGCTACATGGTCGCCATGGCCCCAACCTAATATTCCAGCAACTGCGCCAATCAATACCGCGACGGATGACAGGGCATCGCTGCGATGGTGCCACGCATTGGCGCTCAGCGCAGCGCTCCTGACCCTCCGTGCCACTCTTCTGGTTATCCGATACAGCCACTCCTTGGAGACGATCGACACCGCAGCCACAATCAGCACGGGGTAGCCCGGGATGTTGTGTTCTTGTCGGTAGAGGGAGAGCCCGGCGTTCCATGTAATGGCTATGCCAGCCACCACAAGCGCTACCCCGATCAAGGAAGCAGCAATCGTCTCATATCTTCCGTGTCCGTAAGCGTGGCTTTCGTCAGCGGGACGTGCCGAGAGCCGAATGCCCACAATGGCAACAATATCGGTCACCAAATCGGAGAAGGAATGGGCCGCATCCGCTATCAGCGCCGCTGAACCAACAAGGATTCCAACAACAAGCTTCAACCCCAGAAGAAATAGATTGGTGACCAATCCGACCAGAGTGACTCGTATGGGCTGGTTATCCTGAATCATCCTCTCCACCTTAAGTCCTGCGGTCATTGACTATAATACAGTTTCATAACATTAGCAATTCCTTTGGTGATGAATTTTAACCATCCAAATAACTTTTGTTACCAATTAGCAACATCACAATATTAATCCAGCGGTGACCAGTAATGAAGCAAAAAAAGAGAGGGAAGCATTAGCGCTTCCCCTTTTTTTAATGCAACAGTATGATGTTTTGTTAATAAAGACGGTTTTCTACTTCTAGCTAAAACAGCTACGCGTTTAGTTTACCTTGGCTTAAACTAGTGCCTTGTATATATATGTAGTTGTGGATACAATATACAAATTCAAATAAGACGAAGGTTCCGCCGAGGGTAATGTGAGGTTATCTGGTTATGCTAAGTGAAGCAGATACCTGCCGAAAATATGTCCTCCCCAAGCTCTATGCCGCTGGGTGGAACGACGACCAGATCAACGAGCAGCGCACATTCACCGACGGGCGAATCATGGTCACCGGCACAAAGGTTTATCGTCGACCCCAGAAGCGTGCGGACTACCTTCTCCGCTATAAACCCGACTTCGTAATAGCGGTGGTCGAGGCAAAGTCGGTCTACAAGAATCCTCGCGATGGATTACAGCAAGCCAAGGAATATGCCCAGATGCTGGAACTCAAATTCGCCTACGCGACGAATGGGCAGCATATCGTCGAGCATGACTTTCTTTCCGGACTTGAGACTGATCTCGATACGTTCCCGACTCCAGAGGAACTATGGCAACGCCTTACCCCACATCTGGGAATTAAGCCGTGTGAGCACCAGCGATTCCTCGCCCCCAGCCTTCCGGTGCCGGGCAAGCCGCTCCGCTACTACCAGGAAATCGCCATCAACCGCATCATCCAGACGACACTCAAAGGACAACGTCGTGTCCTCATTAATATGGCAACAGGCACCGGCAAGACCGATGTGGCTTTCCACATTTGCTGGAAGCTTTGGAGTACCCGTTGGAATCGCACCGGCGAACCACGTCGTCCCCGCATCCTCTACCTATCCGACAGGTCCATCCTCGTGGATGACCCCAAAGATAAGCAGTTCGCTCCTTTCGGCGACGCGCGTTGGAAAATCCAGGGCGAGGCCATCAAAAGTCGCGAGATGTATTTTGCTACCTATCAGGCCATTGCGAAGGATGAGCGTCGTCCCGGACTGTATCGCGAATATAGCCCTGATTTCTTCGACCTCATCATCGTTGACGAGTGCCACCGCGGCAGCGCCAAGGACGAAAGCAACTGGCGGGAAATACTAGAATATTTCGATCCCGCATACCAACTAGGTATGACGGCAACTCCTCTGCGTGAGGAAAACCGTGATACTTACCGCTACTTCGGCAACCCTGTTTACACCTATAGCCTGCGGCAAGGCATCGACGATGGCTTCCTTGCCCCATACCGTGTCCACCGCATCGTGACCGATGT
>DAOUVR010000071.1 GCA_030667555.1 Dehalococcoidia bacterium | reverse complement strand
AGGCCTGGTGAATTCGCGTTACCTGCTCCTTGGTCATCCTCTCATAAGGCGTATCTACTAGAATGCCTTCTCTGGTCACTTTCTCCCTCCTGGGTTAAACTACAACTTTGTATTTCAACGATATAGCATTTAGTCTAGTTTACCAAAAGGCCTTTCCTGTGAGCCCTGATGAACCCTCTACATGCGATATCTTTTCCGGTAAGCAAATCAGCAACCTTGACCAGGCTCATCAATTTAGCGTCGAGGGGATCCAGGATCGCTGCGTCTAGCCCGGCATAGGCTGCCATCAGCAGAAATGCTCTATTAATCATAGGCCTGTTGGGTAGGCCAAATGAAATGTTGCTAAGTCCCGCAACCGTCTTAGCGGCTGGATAACGGGACTTAATCTGCTCGATAGTCTTTAGCGTAATAATCGCTTGATTAGAATCCACAGAAATAGGAATCACCAGAGGGTCAAAGAATACCTGCTCCTCCTTGACACCCAGCCTAATCAGTTGAGTCATTATCATTTCACTGGCAGCCAGCCGCTCTTGAACAGTACCTGGTATGCCCCCCTCTCCCGTGACGAGGGCTACCAGCGACGCTTGCCTCTCTGCCGCCAAAGTACCTATAATTTCTAGCCTCTCGGGCTCGGCATTGACCGAGTTGATTATTGCCGTGTCACCACGGTATTTGCGCAGGGCAGCCTGTATAATATCCGGGTCATCGCTGTCAATGACAAGGGGCCTGTCGGTGGCTCCTTGCACCACCTCTATCAGCCACTCCATTGTAGCTGTTGCGTTTTCCCTGGCATCAAAGCCAACACCAGCATTTACGTCGATGAAATCGGCCCCAGCATCGGCCTGAGCTTTGGCAAGGTTAGCCAGGAATTCCTCGTCCTTGCTAGCTATAGCCTGTCCTACAGACTTATTCGATGCATTAATCCTTTCGCCAATTACCAGCATGTTACGTCACCTAATTATTCTATTATACCTGGACTCTCATCGAGTATCTTCTGCCGTAACTCCTGGGGGAGCCGGTAGCCAGGAGCGGCGAGGATCTCTTCAACCTTGCTCTTGGCCCTGGCGGCAGTATCCCGTTTTCCTTCGGCCTGCCATTTCTCCAGGTGCTCCCTGTCGCTCAGGGTGGGCTGGTAGTGCTCGGTGCGCATGTGCTTTCGGGTATGCCTGTTATAAACAAAATGCCCTCCGGGGCCCACCTCCTTAATGAGGTCAAAAGCCAGGGTGTCCTTGTTCACCTTTATGCCTTCCACTGCACGCATCACCATTCCGAGGATCTCGTTATCCACCACATACTTCTCAAGGCTTACGCTGAGGGCGAAATCGAGTAGGCCGGCGGCATCGTGGATGAAGTTGGCCCCACCAAGGGCACAGAGCAGGTTGGATAGCGCTGACTCATAGCCGCACTGAGCATCGACGGTCTTGGCGTCGGACATACCTGCGGTGGCATAGAATGGGAGTTTGTAGAACTGGGCCATCTGAGCGCCGGCAGTATTAAGAAGCCCCATCTCGATGCACCCGGTGATGTACTTCAGGTCGCGTAGGTCGTTACTGGAGGCCACCGAGCCGAAGATCGCCGGCGTGCCGGGGTTAACCAGTTGGGTGAGGCATACCTCGGCGAGGGAATCCACAGTCTGGATAACTAGATTACCAGCTAAGGTCACTGGGGAGGTGGAGCCGCATAGTGGCTCCGCAGGAAGCGCTACCGGGATGCCAGCCCCAGCAACGGTCACAATCATGTCCCCGTATTCTTTGTCAATCATCAGCGGGCTGATGGCGCATAGTATTATAGAGATGAATGGCTCCTGGCGTAGCTTCTCCGGCGAGCCAGCGATGATTTCCGCCATGCGGAGCACCTGCTGGATGCCCTCATGGGTGTAAACCCCTCCCATTATATGCTTGGTGGTATTGTCCAGGCCGGCAAAGAAGCGGTTGATATCTACATCCTCTACCGGGACATCGCTGGGATATGTAGGTAGCAAGAAGAAATGGATGTTTTCCAGTCCATTGACGAGCTTGGCGATAGTCTTCAGGTCTTGGAGGGTAGCCCGCTGCCTCTCTCCCGATGTCCCGTCGATGATATTGAGGGCGGTGCCACCGGTGCCGGCGTATACTCTGGTTCCACCCAGGTTTAGGTTGTGCTTTGGCTGGCGGCCGTAGAGGGTGACCGCCGAGGGTGCCACATCGACAAGGTCCATCACTGTCTCTCGAGGCAGTCTCACTATGTTGTCATCGACATTGGCTCCAGCATCCTGAAAAAACTTCAGTGCCTTATCTGAATTTACTTGAAAGCCCACCTCCTCGAACACCCTCATTGCGGTGTCGTGGATTTGGGCTATATCATCTTCGGTCAGCGGCTTGTAGCTGCCGCCTTCCAGTCCCTTCCTGATTATATCACCTCCGGTTTGGACAGTCCTGCGTCGTGCAAGAGAGGCAGGCGGAAAGCCCCAGTTGGTACGTATCGGATTCGCCGAGGCCGATTATGCCTGAGACCGACTTGAGAGGTGTCATAAGGCATTCATTCGAGAGAGTGACTCCCGTCTGGGTCGAATCCATAACCTCAAAGAGAACCCTTTGTTGGCTAATGTCCCAGTCGCAATAGCCGGGGCTATATCGTAGCGATATTGCATCACCGTCTGCAGCGGCAAGTTCGCTGATTCTCTCTTGCACATGGCAGGTGACCCTCTCGGCTGCCTCCGAGCCTGAAGCATCGAGCACCATAGCTCTCACTATCTGCCCCTCTTCCATCAATTCAGTCACTCTATGCTCAAGCCTTGGGCCGATGGTGGCTAAAAAGATGGCAACCCGGTGGCAGTGGCGGAAAATGCGACTCAACATGGCGCTGTCTATTGTCAGATTGTTCTCCAAGATAACCTGTGATTGGCGAACCCGTTTTATGTCCTTGAGTTGGTAAAAGCATGACGGCTGGATGAGATTGTAGGCTTCGCCTATCTCTGCATCTATAATTACGGAGATAGATCCGTTGGGACCTCGACTCTTGCGGTAACCGAGAAAGCGGCACACCTCATCTTTATCTATCTCTAGCTCGAAGTCTCTGATCGCTTCGACCATTGAACTATCGCTCCTTTCCCTTCAGCACATGTGTGCTCACAGCAGGTCACGATGAGGCTGCTTGGACATGACTACAATAGCACCAGGTAACAAGTCGCCTCAGCGCCAGACGTCAGGTTGGCTATACATACCTATGATGTCCGGGGAGCCATTTTCCCGTGTCCTGCTGAGCTGCCTTCATTTTGGAGGTCGCTCTGGGGCCTCATCAAGGCTCCAATGAGGAACTTCTTTGGTGGAGGCTTAGGTGAAGAGAAAAGAAGTTAAATTCGAGGGAATCCTCAAGTGTGAGGTGAAGACAAGATGACCGAATAACGAACCGCGGTTGTAAATTCAACAAAGCTAGCGAATCCGACCCCCATATTCAAATTGAATATGTCTCCTTTCAAACTATATCTTCTCTAAGCAACCTTGGTTCTTATCCCATTCTAGACCAAGGCGGAGGGCCTGTCAAGTTTTGTCCGGCTGTATGCCACTTCCTCTGCGCTCGAAATTGTGGGAATGAAAACAAAAAACCGCTCTGGATTTGGAAGCCCAGAGCGTGGACACTGATTCTAAGTAGCGCCTTATTGATGGCAGTAAGACTGGATTATATCCCCGAGCTTTAGTGAGGAGGTTGAGTTTTATGTAGTTTCCAAAAGAGGGTATAGACATCCCAGTGAGATTGACGCCAAGGTAGCACGCCAGTATCATATGTGCCGATGGCGATAAGGGATGCCGATTGCTTAATTTCGGGTTAATACGTAGGATCTGATCCGAAGAAAGGAGATTGCGAAATGTCATACGAGATGATACTGGTGGAAACGGAGGGGCGTGTGGGAATCATCACCTTCAACCGCCCAGAGAGGCGGAATGCCATGCACGCGACTATGAATGCGGAGATACGCGACCAGATCGAAGCGTGGAACTCCGACCCTGGTATCGGTGCTATCATCCTTACCGGTGCGGGGCAGGCATTCTGCGCAGGCGCTGATGTCAGCGGCTGGAAGCGAGGCATCGAGGAGGGTGAGGGGGGTCAGGAGGCGACTGATCGGTTTCGACGCGAGGAGTCGTGGGTACTGTTCTTTCAACGCTCAAAGCCCATCATCTGCGCCATCAACGGCGCCTCTATCGGGGTGGGACTTACCATTACACTGCCGTGCGACGTACGTATCGCGTCCGAACAGGCGCGCCTCTCCATGCGCTTCGTCCGCATAGGCGTTATGCCGGAGTTGACCAGCACGCACTTACTGGCGCATATCGTCGGGTTTGGGCAGGCGATGGAGTTGATGCTGAGCGGAAAGACCATTGACGGCACGGAGGCGGCGCGCATCGGCCTGGTGAACCGCGTGGTGCCCCACGAAAAGCTGATGGAGGAGGCCCTCGCTACTGCTCAGGACATTGCCTTCAACCCGACCGAGTCGTTGATGGCCATCAAGAAGCTGGCGTGGCAGAACCTCGACGAGGGCGACATCATGACCATACATGAGCGAGAGCGGCAGGAGTTCCAGGCGGCGATGGACCGGCCGGCGTTTAAGGAGGCAGTCAGCGCCTTCACGGAGAAGCGCCAGCCCGATTTCCACAAGTTGCAATGAGGTGTAATGGCGAGCCAGTCGTCAAAAGGACAATGTCTCGGACCCTCCATCACCTGTTAGAGCTTTAGACCCTCGGCTACAGATCGCCCCAACTCCGCGTGAGCCTTAGTCAGGTTCTCAATCACTCGCTGTTGGATCGGTTTGTCAATATGCATAAGATCGGCGATGAGATTATCTACCAGATGTTCTTGATCCATCTTACTTAAGGAAAGGTATCGCTCTCCAGCTTGTGCGAAATCATTCGTTATGCTAATCTTCCGACGAGTCACTTCTCCCTCAAGCCGGTATGAGCGCGGGGTTCCATCCTCAGGAGCCTCTCCAGGCATACCACCAGCGATGCTACTGGGCTCGTAGTTGACCGGACCACTGAACTCCCCAATCTGCATGGCTCCATCGCGCTGATTATTGATAGCCTCTACAAGAGGGCGGTTGATGGGAAGTTGAAGGTAGTTGGCTCCCAACCGATGGCGCTGAGTATCAGCGTAGGAGAATGATCGACCCTGGAGCAGCTTGTCAGCCGAAAACTCAATTCCTGGAACAATACTGGCGGGACAGAAGGCTGCCTGCTCCACTTCGGCGAAGAAATTTTTCGGGTTACGGTTGAGCACCATTTTGCCGACCGACATAAGTGGGAACTTGTCCTCAGGCCACGTCTTCGTGGGGTCCAGTGGGTCAAAATTCTGTTTCAGTTCGTCAGCGATATCCATCAATTGGACGTTAAGTTCATACTCAACTTCTTGGCCACTGGCGATCGTGTCATAAAGATCACGGGTAAGGTAATCGGGGTCGTCACCGGCCAACGGGGTTGCTTCATGGCGGTCAAGGCTCTGCACACCCAGCTTCGGTTTCCAGTGGTACTTCACATACACCGCTTTTCCCTCAGCGTTCACCCACACATAGGTATTGACACCAAAACCCTCCTGCATCCTGTAACTTTTCGGCGTGCCGCGGTCGGAAAAAAGCCAAGTAATCATGTGGGTCGATTCTGGCGTCAAAGATATGAAATCCCAAAAGCGGTTATGTGCGGAAGACGCTGATGGTATATTGTTGTCCGGTGCACCCTTGAAGGCATGAACCATATCTGGAAACTTTATCGCATCCCGAATGAAGAAAACCGGGAGATTGTTCCCAACAAGGTCGTAGTTGCCCTCCTCGGTATAGAACTTGACGGCAAAGCCACGGGGGTCCCGCACAGTATCGGCAGAGCCCCGTCCTCCGGTCACAGTTGAAAATCGTACAAATACCGGGGTCTTTTTCGCCGGGTCCTGGAGGAATTTCGCCTTGGTGTAAGGTTTCATGCTCTTGTGAACCTGAAAGTAACCATGTGCACCTGCTCCCTTGGCGTGGACGACCCTCTCGGGAATGCGCTCCCTGTCAAAGTGAGCCAGCTTCTCGACAAACTGGACGTCCTGTAACAACACTGGACCGCGGTCGCCGATGGTCAAAGAGTTCTGATTGTCAGTGATCGGGACACCTTGATTTGTTGT
>DAOUVR010000054.1 GCA_030667555.1 Dehalococcoidia bacterium | reverse complement strand
TAATGGTACGGCAGGTTGGCGTAGGCTCGGTCGGTCGCCGCATCCAATTCTACCTGGCGAGCGCCATAGCCAGCGAGATGGGCCTAATAGCGGATCAGATCACTGGAATCTATATGGCCGGGCTTGTTCACGATGTGGGAGCGATATATACCCCCAGCGATATCCTCACTAAGCCTGGCCGGCTGGACGATGCTGAATTCAGCATGGTGAAAGACCAGCCGCGGGTCTCCTATGACATATTGAAGACGATAGAGTTCCCGTGGCCAGTGGCCGAAGTGGTGCTTCAGCACCGCGAAAGGATGGACGGGTCTGGCTATCCTGCCGGTCTATCGGGTGAAGATATCCTGCTCGAGGCGAGGATCCTGGGCGTGGCCGACGTGGTGGAGGCCATGACCTCCGACCGCCCCTACCGTCCGGCTCCGGGCATAGGTGCGGCCCTGGAGGAGATATCAAAGAACCGAGTCATCCTGTATGACCCGGTGGTGGTAGATACCTGCTTGAGTCTCTTCAACGAGAAGAAGTTCAAGTTTGACTAGGGAGTGGTGGTAAATCCCGATCGAGTCGCAGGGTTACGCCGCCCATAGTTGAGTATGTCAGCGGTCACCTCGAGACGAGCGTGGCATTTCACCAAGGCCTAGGGAACTTGGCGCTCAAGGTCAGTGCCGCCGACGGTGGTCAGGACCCGTCCGGTACCAGTCAGGAGAATAGTGGGGAGCCTCGGCGAGCAGGAGGAGGTACTGGTGATGTTGCATTCGGAGGAGACGAGCTAGGATTGGCCATGTCCGCCATTGTCGGCACAGGAGGAAGTCTTCTCTCCTCTTGCTGGAGGGAATGTGGCAGCAGCTTAACTACCATGGGGTAGGTTGGTCGCCTTAGGCGACCAACCACACCTTGAGCCCTTCGGCTGAAGGGCTCTAGGCTACCCTATTTTGGTAAGCACCACGATCATATCGGGGCAACTACAGTTACTGCTGGTGGCTAGCGGTAACAGGCAACAAAAAGGAGTGAGTCGCAGACCGTTCGTGGTGAGCCTGTCGAACCATGAACGGCCATTCGACAAGCTCAGGGCAAGCGGATTAAACGCTACCCACCTTCCGGGGGACTGCGGGTGGGCATATGTCATTATAAGTAAGGGCGGGTTTCAAACCCGCCCCTACTGTTGGTTTCACAAGGAATGAGCGCTTTGTCACTACCAGTGGCTATATATCGAGGTTCTTCACGCTCTTGGCGTGGGCCTGGATGAAGGCTTTCCTCGGCGGGACCTCGTCCCCCATGAGGGTCTCGAAGATCTTGTCCGCATTGACCGCATCGGACACGTTTACCTGAAGCATGGTCCTCGTTTCGGGGTTCATGGTTGAGTCCCATAGCTGCTGGGCAGTCATCTCCCCCAGCCCCTTGTAGCGCTGAATCTCCACCTTCCCTTTGGCCTTCTTCGCCAGCGCTTCCCTATCCTTCTCCGTATAGACCCAATGCTTCTCCTTGTCGGCACTGACACGGAACAGGGGTGGCTGCGCGATATACAGGTGGCCTTCATTGATAAGCTCCGCCATATGGCGGAAGAAGAAGGTGAGGAGCAGGGTACGAATATGTGAGCCATCGACGTCGGCGTCGGTCATGATGATGACGCGGTCGTAGCGCAATTTCGACAGGTCCATCTCGCTGTCAATGCCTGCTCCCAGGGCAGTGATGATGATGCGAATCTCCTCATGGGCCAGCATCTTCTCGGGCGAAGCCTTTTCCACATTGAGGATCTTTCCTTTTAAGGGGAGAATGGCCTGGAAGCGACGGTCTCTGCCCTGCTTCGCCGAGCCTCCCGCCGATGGCCCCTCCACCAGGTAGATTTCGGACTTTGACGGGTCCTTCTCAGAACAATCGGCGAGCTTGCCGGGGAGGGTGCCGCCATCAAGTGATTTCTTTCCGATCACCAGGTCGCGCGCCTTTTTCGCTGCTTCACGGGCGCGCGCCGTGGTAAGGCACTTCTCAATAATCCTTTTAGTGTCTGCGGGATGCTCATCCAGGAACTGGGAGAGGGCCTCCACCACTGCCGACTCTACATGGTTCTTGACATCGGGGTTGCCCAGCTTGCCTTTCGTCTGCCCCTCAAACTGGGGCTCGGTAAGCTTAACGCTGACGATGGATACCAGTCCCTCTCTGGCGTCTTCGCCAATCAGGTTGGCATCCTCCTCTTTCAACAGCTTGAACTTGCGCGCCGCATCGTTGATGACACGGGTGAGGGCGGAGCGAAACCCGGTAAGGTGGCTTCCACCGTCCTGAGTATTGATACAGTTGGCAAAACTGAGGGCGGTCTCGGCGAAGCCTTCGTTATATTGAAGGGCAACCTCAACCTCGGTGCCATTCACTTCCTTGGACAGGTATATAGGCTTGTGGAGCACAGACCTGTTCTTGTTCAGATAGCGGGCAAAGCTGGCGATGCCGCCCTCGAAGTAGAAGGTTACCTCGAGGTCTGACCTTTGGTCTCGAAAGCAAATCTCCAGCCCCTTGGTCAGATAGCACATCTCGCGGAAGCGTTGTGCCAGGGCGACATAATCATAATTCAGGTTGCCGAATATCTCCTCATCGGCGAGGAAGGTGGTGGTCGTTCCGGTATCCGACGCCTCGCCCACCTGCTCCACACCGTTCTGGGCTATGCCGCGGCAGTACTCCTGAGAGTACACCTTGTAGTCTCGCCTGACCTCGACCATGAGCCTTGAGGAGAGGGCGTTTACCACAGAGGCGCCTACCCCATGGAGGCCTCCTGAGACCTTGTAACCCCTGCCACCGAACTTAGCCCCGGCGTGGAGCGTGGTCATAACCGCCTCCAGGGCCGAGGTGCTGGTTACCGGGTGAATGTCAATGGGGATTCCTCTTCCATTATCGGCCACCTCCACCCGCCCGTCCTCAAAGATGATAACGGTCACCCTGTCGCAGTAGCCTGCCATCGCCTCATCAATGCTGTTATATACTATCTCGTACACCAGGTGATGAAGCCCTTTTGGCCCGGTGCTGCCAATGTACATCCCGGGGCGGCGGCGCACCGCCTCAAGTCCGCCCAGTACCTCGATGTCTTCTGCAGTATAGTTATTCTCTTCCATCGTCATTCTGTACGCTATGCAGTATGTCCAATTCAAAAAGAAAGCTTCGCCGAGGCTATAAATTAGCTATGGCGAAGCCAAAAAAGATAATTGCCAGGCTATGAGTTGGGGACATCATAATAGTATAACACATAGGGGCGCTCCTGTGAAGCTGATGACTTGTGCTTTAGCTTCCACCGGACAAAGTTCAGGAAGGGCAGAAGTTCAGATTTTTCCTCTTCGGTTAGTTGAGAAAAGTGGTCAGCCGGGACCGGTTGTGGTTCCTCTTTAAGGGAAGCGACCAGGTCCATAGGTATGCGGTCCAGGCACTTGCACAGGTCAACGTAGCGCACGCCATATACGCTTGCCCACATACCAAGCTTGCCGTCCTTTGGCTTCCTCTTGCCTTGCTCCACCTGGTATACAAAGCCTGCTGTGACACCCAGATGCTTTGCCATGTCCTCCACCCGAAGTATCCGACCCGTATGTTCGTCGCGTAGCCTCCTTCTTGCATCTCTAAGCAGGTTGCCAAGCCGAGTATAAGTATATCGCTTAGACGGATTCTTCGGTTTCATGACTGTTATTATTATACCAAATTGTGCAAAATGTCAAGTTGAAGTATTGACATTCTAAACCAAATGGTGTAAAATGCAAAATACAACCCCCACCCGGGAATAGTTCTGGATCCTTCTGTTGAAGGACCCCAGACCGCCGCCAGAGGGGTCGCCTCAGGCGACCCCTCCGTGTGTCCTTCACAAGTGAAGGATCAGCGAAGCAACCTTCTTTGACATCCTTCAGCGGGTAGCCTTAGGCTACTCATTGTCTGGTTCCTTCGAGTATGACTTTGGAGCCTGTATTTAAATAAAGGATTAGAGCTAATAGGGATATCTTGGTAATCTTGTCTGTGGTGTTATTCCATCGTCCTGATAGATGGCGAAACTGGTTGGCTCCTACGCCTGCGATTGAGATGTAGTCCTTCTCAGTACCGGCCTCGAGGTTTTGTATCCATACTACAGATGGAGCGAAGTGTGTGGAGTCTACCGTGGCAACTACTGCGTATCCATAGGACATGAAAGTCGTTGTTGTAACCGTTGATCCACTTGCCAGTATTTCACGAATATCATAATTATGTCCAGAATCATCATTAAATCTTAGGGCTATCGATAGGACGCCGGGGTAGGTGCGCTGACAAAAAATAGTCATGCGGAAGGCATTAAAATCGGTAGGTATATTGGTGAAGTCGATGGTTGACGCTGCTGCGGTTAGAGTCTTGGTTTCTATTAACTCCCAGGCGGTATTTCTAAGAAGGATGGGGGTTGACGCCACGACAGCAAATACGATGGCATCGTTGGGGTTGGACTCGTCGAGGAAGAGGACGGCGCAGGTGCGGCCGGCGAGCATCTCGGAGGGTGGGATAGCGTGCGAAACGGGGACAGCCTGTAGCCAGACAGAGAGGCTGCCAACTATCTGGACGGTGGCGGTGTAATCGGCTGGGTTGAACCCTTTAATAATACCTTTTTTGATCATGATAAGCGCTCCAATATGAGATATATTCTGAGGCGTGAAGGAATCCTTCCTTCACAAAACTGAGGGAGAGGACTCCCTCAGCCCTCATAATTTTAATCCCCCTAGATCCCCCTTTATCAAAGGGGGAATTCATGGCGCTCCAAGACTCAGTTTCAGGGTATATTTGGCTGTGGAAGGTGCCCATGTATGGTTTAAGGCTAAAACACGTCGTTTTGAGGCATCTAGGCCTGCTTGCGGGGATGAAATGCCGATAGCATCGTAGAGGTCCTGGCCGCAGTTCATCGGGACAAGGATGTGGCCGCTTAAGGATTCCATCTCGGCTTCTCTCAAGATTGCCTGACCTCGCTGATGGGCCTTCTCTGTGGTATCCAGATTAATATCGCGGACCTGGGACAGTCGGTCGTGGACTTCTTCGATTTCATCCCAGTTCCAGTCCTCGGTCATCAGGTCATGGCCATAGACCTGAGCTCTGTTGGGGAATTGGGCGTTTTGTCGGTAGGACCCCTCGATTATTCTGTGATCTCCTTCTGCTGAAGGACCATAGCTGTAGGAAGTGGTATCACTTGATAGGGGGTTTATGAGGTAGGCGGTGTCGGTGACAAACATAATGACATCGGGAACCATATCGAGAAGGCGGCGAACGGCAGTAGCGCCACTCTCGCCGGGGTGGATGGTGAAGGCCGGGTACTGGAATATGGCATTTGAATATGAGAATGAGGAAAACTCCAAGCCAGCCCGGGCGAAAAGGAACCTGAGGAGCTGGAAGATATTACTATCGCCTCCTTCGGCCGAAAGATTCCAGGTAAACTGCCTTCTGGCGCGCCAGCGTTCGAGAAGGGACCATCCATCGCGCGCATAGAGGATGAACTCGCTCCGCCCTCCCTTGGTGACATACTCCCAGCCATCGATCCAGAAGGCGGGCGCCAGTGAGGATTTGGCGCCCTCGGTGGTGCGATAGCCGAGGTATAGATTTAATTTTGAGCTGAGTTTAATAGGGGCGTATCCTTCCGCGGAAGGAGAAGCAATTGAATTGAAGCGGCCATCATCGTTGCGCAGGGACAGCTCCAGCCGTCCTGAGCAGGGATGTATCTCGGACCTCATTTCTATGATGTCATCGGTGACATCGACCCAGGCTGGGGAGACGGGTGCACGCCAGACTCCGTAGGGGGCACAGAGCCAGGCATATCCTTCACCTTGTGAAGGATGGCAGGTGAGCGCTACGCCATGGAGACATCCTTCGCTCCTCTCGGGACATGGGTTGAGTGGGACGGGCTCGCGCCACAGGTTGGAGATGAAGTCGGCGTTGGGCAGGGAGTGCGACCAGTAGGGGCGGGAATATGCCTCTGTGCCGTTGTATTGCTCGATAAAAAAGGTCCTGAAGACGTCGGGCATTTCAAGGGAGGGGGCGCGGAACTCGATATCTGAATCAGCGCTGGCGATTGTGATTTCATTCAGGGTTGACCAGGTGTCATCGGGCATAGTGTAGCCGTCACCTAGTACACACGTCCAAATGCCAGCGCTGCCGGCAGGATCTACCCCGGTGACAACGACATTCCAGTCTCCCTGGTGAGTGACGGCGATGCCGGTGATTGAGCCCAGGCTGTTTGTCCATGCTGCGGCTGCCTCCCATATGCCGTTGATGCGCCGGCGCCTGTAGAGTGAGGTTCCGTTTGAATAGAGGACTACGGCATCTCCTTCTGATGAAGGATTGAAGCAGGCGGCCACGCGGTATTCGCTATGAGAGGTGCCGATGTAGTTCATCTGGATCGGGTCTTCCCAGGTTTCGCCATAAGTGCTGCTCTCCCGGCGCCTTAGCCAGCCGCTGCTCTGGATCCAGAAGGCAAGGACCTCAGCGCCCTGCGAGCAGATGGCGACGTCGGAGCCGGTGTAGCCCCAGTAATACCACTGGGAGAAGTCGCTGCCGGGACCGGGGTCTGGGGTGCGCTGGCGATAGATGCCTCCTCCGCCCCTGATGCGGACCAGGCTGCCATCCCCCGGCATGGTGGCATCGTTGTGGCAATCGGGCTCTTCACCGGTATACAGCCTGCTCCAGTAAAAGCGGGCAGCGGCACCGATCTTCTCGACCACCTCGACCCTGACGTAGGGCTTTGCCGTAGGGCTCTTCTGGGCGGCCAGCAGGGCGCTGTGAAGAGATCTCATGTCTACTCCTGACCTTTCTGTCGTAGGGTAGGTTGGAGCATCTGCTCCAACCACGACTAGAGCACCCCGATATGATCGGGGTAGGCTAACCGGCTTGGCTAATTCTTTGGATACCATCTTGAAGAATCCCCGCCGCGAGATTCTTCCCCTTCACTTTGTTCAGGGTCAGAATGACAAAGCGATATCACTTCGCTCGCAATGACACAAAGTGTGGTATTAGTGGCTGCGATTAAACAGGTCTGTCGCTGCGGCGATCGCCTCGCTGAACTCGCTCCCAACCC